>NZ_CEYADA010000013.1:0-116272 GCF_982780845.1 Thalassococcus sp. | reverse complement strand
ACCGAGATCGCCTATCGCTACGAGGCCCGGATCGGCGGCAAGGTCGCCTCAGTCGGCGGACGGCTTCTGGACGGCGCGGCGAAGGTCGTGATCGGCGAGTTCTTCCGCGCCCTCGCACGCCATTGCGGCGGCGGCGCGTCCAGCGGCCCGATGGCCCGGCTGAAAGGTCTTCTAAATCGCGTCACAAAAGGAGGCAGGTCATGAAGCCCGCACCGTTCGATCTTGTCGCGGCCACCGAAATGAGTGAGGCGCTGGAGGCGCTGCGCCAGGGCGGGACCGAGGCCCGCGTCATCGCTGGCGGTCAGTCGCTGGTGCCCATGCTCAACATGCGCCTCGCGCGTCCCACCACGCTTGTCGACATCACCCGCATCCCGGAACTGTCGCGGATCGAAGCCAAGAGCGACCGGATTACCATCGGAGCCGCCGTACGCCAGAGCACGCTGGAGCGCTGGCCGGAGTTGGCAGATCGCCTGCCCTTGGTACACGCGGCACTGCCTTGGGTCGCCCATACGCAGCTGCGCAATCGCGGCACGATCTGCGGCTCCGTCGCCCATGCCGATCCCAGCGCCGAGCTGCCGCTGTGCCTGATCGCGCTCGGCGGCACCGTGACCCTGCGCCGCCGCCGCAAGACGCGTGAGGTTGCGGCGCGTGATTTCTTTCAGGGCATGATGTCCACTGACCTCGCCCCCGGCGAGATGATCGTCTCGGTCTCTTTCCCGGCCCGCAAGCCGAGCACCGGATATGCCTTCCGCGAAGTGGCGCGCCGACACGGCGATTTCGCGATCGTCGCCTGTGCTGCGATCGCCCGGCCCGATGGCACCGCCACGCTTGCCGTGGGCGGCGTCGCCGACACACCACGTGCACTCGAGCTGCCGGCAGACAGAGCGGATCTAGACGACCGGCTGAACGAGTTCGCCTGGCACCTGCAGGCCCGAGACGACCTGCACGCCACCGCCCGCTACCGCCGCGCCCTGGTCCGGCGTCTCGGGCTCGCAACGCTGGAGGAGGCCATGTCATGCCGCGACTGACTAAAAACGAGACGCACCCGGTGCGCTTCACCCTGAACGGCCGGCCCGTTTCCGTCCAGGTATCTCCACGCACGCTGCTGACGGATGCTCTTCGCCACGAGATCGGCGCGACCGGCACCCATGTGGGCTGCGAGCACGGCGTCTGCGGGGCCTGCACGGTGCAGGTGGACGGAGAACCCGTACGTGCATGCCTGATGCTCGCCCAGCAGGCCGAGGATTGCGAGATCCGCACGGTCGAGGGGCTTGCGAAAACTGATACGCTGACCCCGCTGCAAGAGGCCTTCCGCGAACATTTCGCGCTGCAATGCGGCTTCTGCACCGCGGGTATCCTCATGTCGCTCGACGCGCTGTTTTCGCGCCAACCGGACGCGGAGGAAGACGCGATCCGCGAGGCGCTCTCGGGCCACCTCTGCCGCTGCACCGGCTATGCGCCCATTGTTCAGGCGGCGCTGGCCGCCCGTAACCGCATCAAGGGAGGACCAAACGATGCTTGACCTCGGAACCAGCTTTATCGCGTCCGTGGAACGAGACCCCGGCGCGATGGCAATCGCCGAAGGAGACCGGACGATCACCTATTCCGACTGGTATGGCCGGATCAGCGCGCTTGTGGATGCGCTTGGCCAGATCGGGCTTGGCAAGGGCGACATGCTGGTCACGGCGATGCAGAACCGATGGGAGAATGCCTCGCTGCATTGGGCTTGCCAGATCGCCGGGATCGTCATCACGCCTGTGAATTGGCGCGTCACCGCCGATGAGCTGGACCATACGCTGCGCGACAGTGAGGCCCGCGTTCTGGTGCACGACGATGCCGCGGCTGAGGCCGTGGCCGGATCGGCGCTTGCGGCGGACATTAACGTACTGCCGTTGGATGGCGATCAGGGCCTTGCCGCTATGCTGGCGGGCCGTGCCGACGATGCGGTGCCGCAGGCCGGTGCCGACGATATGTCAGTCATGCTCTATACATCCGGCACGACCTCGAAGCCCAAGGGTGTGCCGCGCCGCCATAGGGCCGAACGGGCCGCGGCCATCGCCCATGTGGCGCAGAACATGTACGGCCATGGCGAGCGCACGCTTGGCGTCATGCCGCTCTATCACACGATGGGCATCCGCTCGCTCCTGTCGGCCAGCGTGATCGGAGGTAGCTTCGTCTGCCTGCCGCGTTTCAACGTGCCACAGGCTCTCGATGCGATCGAGCGGCATGCCGTCAACAACCTCTATCTCGTGCCGACGCTCTATCACGACATTGTCCACCACGCAGATTTCACGCCGGATCGGGTCGCCAGCGTCCGAAAGCTGGGCTTTGCCGGCGCGTCCATGACCGACGGTCTGTTGCAGAAATTGTCGGAGGCCTTCCAGCCCGAGCTTTTCGTGAACCATTACGGCTCTTCCGAGATCTACACGTTCTCCATCTGCCAGGACGCTGCGGCCAAGCCCGGATCCGCCGGACGGGCCGCGATCAACCAGCGGCTGCGCGTGGTGCCACTGGGCACCAGGGATGTCAGCCATACCTGTGCACCGGGGGAAGAAGGCGAAATCGTCGCCTCCATGCAGGGTGATGAAGCCTTCGAGGGGTACTGGAACCGCCCCGAAGCAGACAGTAAGGCCATTCACGACGGCTGGTATTTCACCGGCGATTGCGGGCATTTCGACGAAGACGGCGATCTGTTCGTCACCGGTCGGGCGGATGACATGATCATCACCGGCGGCGAGAACGTCTCGCCTGTCGAGGTCGAAAGCTGCCTGTCGCTGCATCCCGCCGTGGCCGAGGTCGCCGTGGTCGGCCTGCCCGACGCTCGCTGGGGCAAGGTCGTGACCGCCTTCGTGAAGCGCGGCGGCGATGTCACCGAGGCCGACCTCGACGCCCATTGCCGCGGCTCGGACCTATCCAATTTCCGCCGTCCGCGCCGCTACGTCTTCGTGCGCGAAATCCCGAAATCCCCGGTCGGAAAACTCCTCCGACGCCTGCTTGTCGCGGGCGAATACGAGGTCGAACCGGCCGAGACCACCACTGCGTAAGTCCAGATAACAACACTCAGATGAAAGATACTCCGATGACTGAAATCATGACCTTCACCGATCCGCGCCTCTCCGAACTCGACGGCTTTCACGTCCGGCTCGATGCAGAGAACGAGCGCGCCGACATCATCCTCGCGCGGCCGCCCTATAATGTGATCTCGATGGGCGCTCGCGATCAGCTCCGCCTGGTCTTCGAGGCACTCGATGAAGATGACCGCGTGCGTATCATCGTAGTCTCCGCCGAGGGCGAGCATTTCTCCTCGGGAGGCAATATCAAGGGCTTCCTCGAGGCCAGCCCCGAGCATGTCTCGCACCTCGCCTGGAACGTGGCGGCACCCGCGCGCTGCTCCAAGCCGGTGATCGCCGCAAATCGAGGCTACACCTTCGGGGTCGGCTTCGAGCTGTCGCTGGCCTGCGATTTCCGCATCGTGTCCGAGACCTGCCGCTACGCCCTGCCCGAACAGAAGCTGGGCCAGATCCCCGGATCGGGTGGCTCCGCCCGGCTGCAGAAAATCGTCGGTGTGACGCGCACGAAGGACATCGTCATGCGCTCGAAGCGCATCAAGGGCCAGCAGGCGCTGGACTGGGGCATCGCCACCGAATGCGTGCCCGATAGCGATCTCGAACAGGCGGTGACCGACCTCGTTAACGAGCTCCGCGAATTTTCCCCGATGGCGCAGCGCACGGCGAAAAAGCTGCTGAACGACACCGATGACGCGCTTCTCAGCACCGCGATCGAGATGGAAGGGCTGAACTACAGTCGCCTGCGTCAATCGGAGGATTTCCGCGAGGGCGTCGAGGCCTTCCACGCCAAGCGCAAGCCCGTATTCACCGGCCGCTGAGACGGCCCGCAATCAACACCAAGGGAGGAGACCCAAATGGAACAGACAACACAGACGAATTGGATCGAGAAAGGACCGGGCTTCGGCGCAGGCCTGTCCGGCCTGCGCGAGGCTCTGGGCATCAAGACTGCGAGCGCGGGACTGGTCGCGGCCATCTTCGGATGCTCCGGGCCTGCCCTGATTGTGATCGGCGCCGCCAATAATGGCGGGCTGACCGAGGGTCAGACCGTGGCCTGGCTTCTGGCGATCTACGGCCTCGGCGGGCTGATCAGCCTGATCATGGCGCTTTACTACAAGCTCCCGGTGACGGGGGCCTATTCCATACCGGGCGCGGCTCTCGTCGCCGGAGCGTTGGGCACCTTCCCTTTCGAACAGGCGGTAGGTGCCTTCCTGATGGCGGGCGCGATGGTCTTTGTCCTGGGGATAACCGGGCTTATCGGCAAGGTGATGCGCTGGCTTCCGATGCCCATCGTCATGGCGATGATCGCAGGGGCGCTGATCCGATTCGGCATCGGCGCGGTCACCTCGATCGAGAAGCTGCCCATCGTGGTCGGTGCGGCGACCATCGCCTTCTTCCTGTCGATGCGGTTCCTGCGGGCCGTCCCGCCGGTGCTGACGGCTCTGGTCGTCGGGCTCGTGGCCGTGACCCTGACCGGAGGCTTTCAGGGAGGCGAGGCAGCAATCAGCTTTGTCGCACCGGAATTCACCGCGCCCGTCTTCACGCTCGACGCGTTCCTGGCCATCGCCGTGCCGCTGGCCGTACTCGTGATCGGAGCCGAGAACGCTCAGGCCATTGGGGTTCTCTACGCCGAGGGATACCGTCCGCCAATCAACGCCATGACCGTGATCTCGGGCATCGGCGGCATGCTGGCTGGGGTAATCGGCGGGCATAACGCAAATATCGCCGGGCCCATGACGGCCATCTGTTCCTCCGATCAGGCGGGCGAGAATCCCGAACGGCGCTATGCGGCCACGGTGCTGAACGGCGTGCTCTTTGCTGCCTTCGGGATCTTCGCAGGGGTTGCGGTTCCGCTCATCATGGCGCTGCCTGGGCCCCTTATCGGCGCGGTGGCGGGCCTGGCGATGATCACCGTCCTGCTGAGCGCATTCCAGTCCGCCTTCGACCGAAACGCAGGCCATCAGATCGGCGCCTTCGTTGCCCTGATCGTGGCGATGTCGAATGTGTCGTTCCTGAGCATCAGCGCGCCCTTCTGGGCCTTGGCCGCGGGCGCTGCGGTATCAGTTCTGAACGAGCGGGCGGTTAGGTCCCAGCCCGTGGCCACCTCGGCGTCCTGAAGACCGGCCTATAGTCAAACGATTGATCAAATGGGGGCGTCAGTCAGAGCACTGCGCCCCCTACGAATGTTTTGTTAGTTGTCGGTGTGTTCCGTTGAATCGGCGAAGTGGAAACACGTATTGATTTTGGATTATTACGCTGGCTTTCCGAGAACTTGGAAAGGTGGCGTGTTTCGCCTGTTCGCCATTATTTGTCATCCGCTCCCTTAATATGACCGTGGTCCAATTCAGATGCGGCGACTCAAGGTTGTGCACGAAATTGGTAAAAGAGAGCTGAGGGACTTTGTCGATGCACACAGAGGGTAAAGAGGCTGGCTTAAAATGCTTTCAGAGTTTTTCGATGTTTTCAGTTTACGATATACAGGTCTTGCCACCTTCTGTCCTGAGTAGATTAGTAGGGTCAGCGCAAATCCAGCACTCGTTGCGAATAGCCGGCTGTCGGTTTTGCGGACATTCGAGCCGGGTGCAGCGAAGGTCTGCTTTCCGCCCTTCAGCACAGCAGCAACTTAGCTTCAATCATCCTCACCGATGTCGCCGGGCTTATGCGCCCGGGGAAAGCGCGACATCCAGAACCATAAACTTGACCGATCCCGATTCCGGATGCGTTTCCTGTCGAGGCACAAGTTTCGGAGGGTGTGTTTTCTTTGTTAAGGTAACGAGCTGAGAATTACCCCAACGCCAGCCACTCTTTATGACGTTCTCTGGAGCGAGCCTTTTGCTTCTGGCGCTCTTCGAAGCTGAAAAATCGGATTTCGTCGCCTTAGGTCATCGCATCACTCATTATTGCTCACCTCCGACGTAGGATACCAGACATCTGCATTTTTCGTCGGTGCCCGAAGTATCAATGTAGCACCGGTTGATGGAGCGTCACCTCGATGGAGTCCAGCAACCGAATGACATTCCGGAGATTTTGGAGTTGCGGCTGCCGGATGGCATCGATGATCTCCTGTACGGCCTCCACTCCATCCAGCGGCAGGCCTCTACTAGCCCCCTCACGAGCGGCAAAACCCTTCAGGTGCTCCAGCGACAAGCAAGGCAACTTTATTGGCGGACAGCGGTTCAGGAACGGCGGAGAAAGCCCCCGCAGGCTGTTGGCCGTCAGAACCCAGATGATCCAGGACATGTCGAACTTGACCCGAAAATATGGACACGCCCAACTTTGGGCGGTGGACCTTTCTAAAAGCGGCAAGAGACCCTCGACCAGAGCATAGGAATGCCCGCTGATCGAATGCGGCGAACCAGCCTTCTCAATCTCGTCGACTACGATGACAGGGTTGGCGATCCTGGAGGCCATGACAGATCGAACTGCGTTGCCAGGTCCAGCACTTGACCAGCCGCGTTGTGAGCCGTTCACCGCGAACGAGGCTGGCTCGCTTGTCGCTTCGATAATCGTCGTCGGAACGCCTATTTGCCCTCCGAGCAGACGTGCCCAATGGCTCTTGCCCATTCCCGGCGGGCCAAGCAACAGGAGGGGCGATATGCGCGGACCAGGCTCGCCCCGGCGCACCGACGATCGAAGGTCGTGCCAGACCCGTTCAGTCGCAGCTGCCATCCAAGGCATCTCCGCTTGCAGAGCACTCGCTATCTCGTCTGCCTGATGTTCACTCTTGATTTCGATGAGATCCACGCCACCGCGAAAAGCTTCCATCTTCTCGCGATCCTTGCGGTCAAGGTGACCCATGCCAGATTCCCGATCTACTGCCGCGAAGTAAGAGACGACCCGGCGTTCGATTTTGTCACGGTCCTCAGCGGAGACATGCCGCAAGGAGCGCGTCGGATCTCTCTGGGCGCGAAAGTTCGCGAGGAATTTCTTTAGTCGGCCTTCGACGTCGTGCCTATCAGGGGCTCCGAGACGGCGGAAGTTGACGTCGGCAAAACGAATCTTGGGCATTGGTCTCCTTTCTTTCCTGAACCGCACGAGAACGCGCGGGACAGGAAATGCAGCGCATTTGGCTGCAATTGGTTTATGAAGGAGGGTCCGGACCCTTGAGAACAAATTAGGAACGTCAGTTGCTCGTCGTCAACCTCTGGGCAGAGTTAGGGGTCAGCCCAAGACACGCCGCATCAAGGATGGCTGAGATTCTACGTAAGCCATTGAAAAACAAAAAGACCACCAACAACCTCAGTTGCCGGTGGTCATTTTTAACGTGTCGGAAAGGTCAAATTTCCTTGAAAAAGGTCATTTATTCACGGGTCCGACACTCACCATTTCTTCAGAAATTTATCCGCATTTGGAATGACCGCAGCTTGCGCAGGTCATGCAGCCTTCTACCATCCGCATGTCGAATTGGCCGCAGGACGGGCAGGCCTTGCCGCGGGGGGCGTCCAGATTGACGACAGCGGCTTTGGGGTCTGATTTCAGGCCCATGCCTTCGCCTTCAAGGAAACCGATGGCGATCAGGTGCTGTTCGATCACGCCGCCGATCGCCGCCAGAATGGAGGGGATGTATTTGCCCTTCACCCAAGCACCACCGCGCGGATCGAAGACGGCCTTCAGTTCTTCCACCACAAAGCTGACATCACCGCCGCGACGGAACACGGCCGAAATCATGCGCGTCAGGGCCAGCGTCCAAGCGTAATGCTCCATGTTCTTGGAGTTGATGAACACTTCGAACGGCCGGCGGCGACCTCCGACGACGACGTCGTTGATGGTCAGGTAGATCGCATGTTCGCTATCGGGCCATTTCAGCTTGTAGGTCGCGCCCTCAAGGCTCTGCGGTCGGTCCAGCGGTTCAGACATGTAGACGACTTCGGCACCATTTTCCTCGGCCTCGACCAATACCGGCTTTTCGCTGGACTTGGGTTCGCTTTCGCTGACCGACAGAACCGACCCTGTGACGTCGTTCGGACGGTAGGTGGTGCAGCCCTTACAGCCTGTCTCGAACGCCTCCATGTAGACGTCTTTGAAGGCCTCGAACGAGATATCTTCGGGGCAGTTGATGGTTTTGGAAATCGACGAGTCGACCCATTTCTGCGCGGCGGCCTGCATGCGCACGTGATCCAGCGGGGCCAGCGTTTGGGCGTTCACGAAGTAATCCGGCAGATCACGGTCGCCGAATTTGTCGCGCCACAGGCTAACCGCGTAATCCACGACCTCTTCTTCGGTGCGCGAGCCGTCTTTTTGCAGAACCTTGCGGGTGTAGGCATAGGCGAACACCGGTTCGATCCCCGAGGACACGTTGCCAGCATAAAGCGAGATCGTGCCCGTCGGCGCGATGGAGGTCAGCAGCGCGTTGCGGATGCCGTGTTCGCGGATCGCGTCGCGCACATCGTCGTCCATATTCATCATGTTGCCGGACGCCAGATACTTGTCCGCGTCAAACAGCGGGAAGGCACCCTTTTCCTTGGCCAGCTCGACCGACGCCAGATAGGACGCGCGGGCAATCTGCTTCAGCCATGCCTCGGTTTGTGCCGCCGCGGTTTCAGATCCATAGCGCAGGCCCAACATCAGCAGCGCATCGGCCAGACCTGTGACACCCAGACCGATGCGGCGTTTGTTTCGCGCTTCTTCTGCCTGTGCCTCAAGCGGGAAGCGGGACGCATCAACCACGTTGTCCATCATGCGCACGGCGGTGGCGACCAGTTCGTTCAGCGCCTCTTCATCCATTTGCGCGCCGTCTTCGAACGGGTTCGATACCAGACGGGCAAGGTTGATCGAACCCAGCAGACAGGCGCCGTAAGGCGGCAGGGGCTGTTCGCCACAGGGGTTGGTCGCGGCAATGGTTTCACAATAGCTTAGGTTGTTTGCGTTGTTGATCCGGTCGATGAAAATCACACCCGGTTCGGCAAAGTCATAGGTCGACTGCATGATCTGGTTCCACAGATCGACCGCCTGAACGGTTTTGTAAACGACACCGTCAAATTGCAGGTCCCAGGACTTGTCAGCCTTAACCGCTTCCATGAACGCATCTGTGACCAGAACGGACAGGTTGAACATGCGCAAACGGGCCGAGTCGGACTTGGCCGTGATAAAGTTCTCGATGTCCGGATGATCGCAGCGCATCGTCGCCATCATCGCGCCGCGACGGGAACCCGCCGACATGATCGTGCGGCACATCGCATCCCATACATCCATGAAGGACAGCGGGCCGGATGCATCCGCCGCCACGCCCGCAACCGGCGCGCCCTTGGGCCGGATGGTCGAGAAATCATAGCCGATTCCACCGCCCTGCTGCATGGTCAGCGCCGCTTCTTTCAGCATGTCAAAGATGCCGCCCATGCTGTCGGGAACGGTGCCCATGACAAAGCAGTTGAACAGCGTCACAGTGCGGTCTGTGCCCGCGCCTGCGGTGATCCGGCCAGCGGGCAGGTATTTGAAATCTTCCAACGCGTTGAAAAACTTGCCTTCCCAATGCTTGGGGTCTTTTTCGACGCTGGCCAGCGACCGCGCGATGCGGCGCCATGTGTCTTCAACGGTGGTGTCGATCACTTTGCCGTCGCCATCTTTCAGGCGGTATTTCATATCCCAAATCTGCTCGGCAATGGGGGCGGCAAAGCGTGTCATCGCATATATCCTGTGTCATCGGCTGGAAGGACCCACAAATTAGGCGACTGGCCCGCGTGGGTCAATGATGCAGGTGGCCAAATGTTTACGAATTCTTACGCCCCATCTTGTCGCTGCCATCAGGTGGCTTATTGTTGGGCTATGCCCAAGTCTGCCCTGACACATCTGATCAAACTAAGCGCCGGTTCCGAAAGCGTGGATACGCTTGCCGGATGGCAGGCATCGTCCGCCGCAAAAGGCGCTGACGGCCTCCCGCGCCACGTCACCCGCATGTGGCCCAAGCGCGAGGCCGAGATCATCGACGGCGGGTCGATCTATTGGGTCATCAAGGGGCTGATCCAGTGCCGCCAGCGCGTTCTGCGGCTGGACGAGGTCACCGGTTCGGACGGCATCCGCCGCTGTGCCATTGTGCTGGACCCTGATCTGATCCGCGTGAACCCCGCGCCGCGCCGTCCGTTCCAAGGTTGGCGCTATCTGGCCCCTGCCGATGCGCCGCCCGATATGACCCAGACACGCCAGAACGAAGACACCCTGCCCCCCGAACTGGCAGGTGCCCTGGCCGATATCGGCGTTCTATGAATTCCTGCACAGTGGCTTTGCATTTTCGAACGGGCCCGTGGTCTGGTAATCCCTGTCCAAAAGCATAGTCTTTGTCCAAACCATCAATTCCAAGGACACTGCCATGACCTACACTCCCCCCGAAGTCTGGACGTGGGACGCCGAAAGCGGCGGCACCTTCGCATCGATCAACCGCCCCATCGCCGGTGCCACCCACGACAAGGAACTGCCCATCGGCAAGCATCCCTTCCAGTTGTATTCCATGGGCACGCCGAACGGCGTCAAGGTCACCGTTCTGTTCGAAGAGCTTCTGGCAGCAGGCCACAAAGACGCGGAATACGACGCATGGCTGATCCGCATCGGGGACGGTGATCAGTTCGGTTCGGGCTTTGTCGACGTGAACCCGAATTCGAAAATCCCCGCGCTGATGGACCGTTCGGGCGATGAACCGATCCGCATTTTTGAATCCGGCGCGATCCTTCTGCATCTGGCCGAAAAGTTCGACGCCTTCCTAGGCCCCAAAGAACAGCGCGCCGAAATGCTGTCTTGGCTGTTCTGGCAGATGGGCTCGGCCCCCTATCTGGGCGGCGGCTTTGGCCACTTCTACGCCTACGCGCCTGAGAAATTCGAATACCCGATCAACCGCTTCTCGATGGAGGCCAAGCGCCAGCTGGACGTACTGGACCGCAACCTTGCCGACCGCCAGTTCATGATCGGCGACGACTACACCATCGCCGACATGGCGATCTGGGCATGGTACGGCAACCTAGCCTTGGGCCGCGCCTATGACGCGGGCACCTTCCTTGACGTAGAAAGCTACAAGAACGTGCAGCGTTGGGCGAAAGAGCTTGATGCACGCGAGCCAGTCAAACGGGGCCGTATGGTCAACCGCACCTCGGGCGAGCCGCACGAACAGCTTCTGAACCGCCACGACGCGTCTGATTTCGATACCAAGACCCAAGATAAAATCGGCTAACGACACCGACGGCTGACAAACAAAAAGGCGCTGGAAATCCCAGCGCCTTTCTTTGTTTGAACCTGTAGGGTCGCTTACTTCAGCGCGCCCATCACGGCTGCAACTGCATCGCCGCCGTCTTTGGTTGTCACGCCATCCAGCCAGCCTTCGACAACCGCAGGGTTCGCCGCCAGCCATGTCTTGGCCGCGTCTTCTGCGTCTTCACCGTCATTCAGGATCGCGCCCATGATCTCGTTCTCCATCTCGAGGCTGAAGACGAGGTTGTCCAGCAGCGCGCCGACGTTCGGGCATTCAGCCGCATAACCGGCACGGACGTTGGTGTGCACGGTCGCACCACCAAGGTTCGGGCCAAAGTAATCGTCGCCACCTGTCAGATATGTCAGGTCATAGTTGGCGTTCATCGGGTGCGGTTCCCACGCAAGGAAGACGATCGGCTCGTCGCGATCGACCGCGCGGCCAACCTGTGCCAGCATGCCCTGCTCCGAGCTTTCGCGCACGTCAAAGCCGTCCAGACCAAAGGCGTTCGCTTCGATCATATCAAGGATCAGGCGGTTGCCGTCGTTGCCCGGCTCGATTCCGTAAATGTAGCCGTCCAACGCATCTTTCTGCGCAGCGATGTCAGCAAAATCCTTGATGCCAAGCGCGGCACCCGACGCGTTTGTCGCCAGCGTGTATTTCGCGCCTTCAAGGTTGGTCTTGATCGACTCAACAGTGCCCGCGTCCAGATAGGGGCGGATGTCGGCTTCCATCGTGGGCATCCAGTTGCCAAGGAAGATATCGATGTCACCATTGGCCAGCGATGTGTAGGTCACGGGTACGGACAGAACCTTGGTTTCGGTGTCATACCCCAACGCGTCCAGCACGACCGAGGTCGCCGCCGTGGTCGCGGTGATGTCGGTCCAGCCAACATCGGAAAAAGTCACGCTGTCGCAAGCCGCGCTTGCCATCCCAGCGGATGCGCTCAGCGCGATCAGGGCAGTAAGGGTACGTTTCATGTTAGTCTCCCGTTGCTTATTCTTTTGATCATGGCCGCCATCGTGGCACTTTTGACTCGCGAGTCAACCAAGATTGACTGACGAGTCAATCGCAGGTGGCTTTCCGCTACCATGTCCAGCGATGATTATAGCATCGTGACACAATCGCAGCAGCGATTCCTTGTCAGACACCCAGAGTGTTGCAGAGCGTTTGCATGATCTCGCGGTTTTCGTCGCTTTTGTCCGACAGACGGCTGCGGAACAGTGTGGCCTGTGATTTCAGAACCGGCGGCTCATCCAGAATTTTCAGATGGTTCGCCCGCAGAGTCTCGCCCGTGCTGGTGATGTCGGCAACCGCTTCTGCCGTCAGGTTCCGAATTGTGCCTTCGGTCGCGCCCTGGCTGTCGACCAACTGGTAATCTGCCACACCACCCATACGCAGGTAATCCCGCACCAGACGGTGGTATTTCGTGGCGATCCGCATGCGGAAGCCGTGTTTCGCGCGGAAAGCCGCAGCCGCCGCATCCAGATCGTCCAGCGTGTCCACATCGACCCAGCAAGCCGGAACCGCGATGATAAGATCGGCGAAACCAAAGCCCAGCTCGGCCAGCGGTTCGACCTTTTGATCCCACTGCACCAGCTTTTCGCGCACCAGATCGGTGCCCGTGACACCCAAATCAATCCGCCCTGCTGCCAGTTCGCGGGGGATTTCACCCGCCGAAAGCAAGACCAGTTCGACGCCCTCAACGCCATCAACCGCGCCGGAATATTCGCGTTCCGATCCGGTCCGCGACAGGGTCACGCCCCGTTCACCAAACCAGTCGAACGTCTTTTCCATCAACCGCCCCTTAGAGGGCACACCAAGCTTGATCGTCATGACTGTGCCTCGCGGACCTGCAACAGGATATCAGGGCGGATGACGCCCCCCACGGCAGGAATGCTTTTGCCCTGCCCCAAACGCTGGGTCAGCGCATCATAGCGGCCACCGGAGGCCACGGGCGGCAGATCGGGGCGTGCCTCGGAATAGAAGCCGAACACGAAGCCGTCGTAATATTCCATCGACGTGCGGCCATAGCTGGCCTCAAAATCCAGCGTATCCACGTTAACCCCACGGGCCGCCAGCGCATCGCAGCGGCGGGCGAACCGGTCCACCGCTTGCTCCATCTCGGGCATATCCACGGCGATGTCGCGCAGATTGGCCAGCGCATAGGGGCAGGTTTCGGACACCTTCAGAACCTCGTCGATCATATCGACCTGATCCTGCGAAATCGGCGGCTCGGCGGCATCGGCACGCAGCGCCTCGATCCGGTCAGCGATCTCGATCTCGGAACGCAGGCCGATCACCGGCACATCAATGTCCAGCGGATCAGAGGACGCCAGCAGCGCCTTACGCGTCTGCGGCACAGCACTGCGGCCCGAATAACGATCCATCAGCGCACGGAACCGGCGCGGACGCCAGATGTGGCGTAGCAAAGCCGCACGGCGTTGGGGCGACGTTTTAAGGCTGGACACAGCCGCCGTCAGAATGCCCATATCGCCTGTCGCCGCACGCAGACCTTCGCCGCCCAGCGTTTCAGCGAATATCGCGAAGACCTCGGCATCGGCGGCTTCGGGATCGGTGCGGTCAAACACCTCGTATCCGGTTTGCAGATACTCAGAGTCACGCTCGGGGTTTTCTTCCTGACGACGGAAGACAACGCCGGAATAGGTATACCGCGCAGGCTCGGCCCCGTCGGCCATCTGCATTTGCACGACAGGCACTGTGAAATCGGGCCGCAACATCTGTTCGCCGCGTGCAGGATCTTGCGTGACATAGGCACGGGTGCGGATGTCTTCGCCGTACAGGTCCAGCAAGGTCTCCGCCGGTTGCAGCACAGCGCAATCAACAGGCGTCGCGCCTGCGGCTTCGAACGCTGCACGCAGGCGCAGCGCTTCGCTGTTGGCTTTCAGTGAACTCATGACTGGCTGTCCAGAATTTCACGCACCTTCGCAACCAGTTCGCTGCGCGGCACTTCGAACTGGGAGGGACGTTCCTTCCATTCCTCCAGCGTCGCGTTCTCGGCGATCTTCGCGCCAAGGATCAGGTCCTTGATCTGGATAACGCCACGCTCTTTTTCCTCGCCGCCTTCGATAATGGCAACGGGCGAGTTGCGCTTGTCCGCGTATTTCAGCTGGTTGCCAAAGTTCTTGGGGTTGCCCAGATAAACCTCGGACCGGATGCCTGCATTGCGCAGTTCGGCCACCATCGTCTGGTAATCCGCCATACGGTCGCGGTCCATGACAGTGACCACTACAGGCCCCGTCACCTGACCACCCACACGGCCTTTTTCACGCAAAGCTGCCAGCAAGCGGTCGACACCGATCGACACACCCGTTGCGGGCACCGACTGACCTGTGAACCGCTTGACCAGATCGTCATAGCGCCCGCCACCGGACACCGACCCGAACTGGCGCTTGCGGCCTTTTTCGTCGAAGATTTCAAAGGTCAGCTCGGCCTCGAACACCGGACCGGTGTAATAGCCCAGACCACGCACAACGGACGGATCAATCAGGATGCGGTCATCCGCATAGCCCTGCGCGTCCAGAAGCGTTGCGATGGTTTCCAACTCATCCACACCTTCGGCACCCACGGCGCTACTGCCAATGGCAGCACGCAGGTTTGACAGGGTTTCAGCGGCATCTTTGCCGCCCGATGTCAGGAAGGCCAGCACAGGAGCGGCCTGATCATCCGACAGACCCACGCCGTCAATGTAGGCACCGGATGCGTCCAGACGCCCCTTGCCCAGCAATTCGCGCACGCCGGATTCGCCGACCTTGTCGAACTTGTCGATGGTCCGCAGCACGTCATCGCGCTGCGCGTCATCGGTCAGGCCCATGGTTTCCAGAACACCGTTCAGAACCTTACGGTTGTTCACGCGCACCAGATAGTCGCCGCGCGGAATGCCCACGACTTCCAGCGTGTCGGACAGCATCGCGCAAATCTCGGCATCGGCGGCAACAGACGGCGCGCCAACGGTGTCGGCATCACACTGATAGAACTGGCGGAAACGGCCCGGACCTGGCTTTTCGTTGCGCCAGACAGGGCCCATCGCATAGCGGCGATAGGGTTTCGGCAGGTCGTTCTGATGCTGGGCATAGACCCGCGCCAACGGCGCCGTCAGGTCATAGCGCAGGGCCAGCCAATCGCCGTTGGCATCGTCGTCAGACTCTTGCCATGCGAACACACCTTCGTTCGGGCGATCCACGTCAGGCAGGAATTTACCAAGCGCTTCGACCGTCTCAACAGCCGAGCTTTCCAGCGCCTCGAAACCGTAACGATGATACACTTGCGCGATCTTGCCGAGCATGTCGGCACGTTCGGTGACTTCAGTACCAAAGTAATCGCGGAACCCTTTGGGCGTTTCCGCCTTGGGGCGAGGTGTCTTTTTAGGCTTGGCCATGGTGTCTTTCCAGCGGTCAAATGCGTGGCCTCCCTTAGCCGCTCCGGTGTCTCGGGGCAAGCAAGAGGGCTGGCAACTGGCGTCTTACACAACTATGTCGCAAACATATGACGGGAGAAACGCAATGACTCAGCCCAACGACGCCATGGAAGAACGGCTGGCCCACTTGATCCGGCAGGTCGAGGAACTGTCCGATGAGGTCGCCCGTCAGTCGCGCGAAATCGACACGCTGAATCGTCGGGTTGCCATGCTGATGATGCGCGAGGCCGAACGCGAATCCGAAGGCGGCGGCGGTGTGGTGATGGGCGATGAACGCCCCCCGCACTACTGATCAGCGCGACGCGATATCAATCGCAGCCACATCCCCGTCATACAACAACGCGTTCGTCCACGACGAACTGCCTGTGTATTGCGGGTAGATCGTCAGGAACACGGTCATCCGGTCCAGTTTGGCCAAGGACGACCCACAGGGCGTACCCTTGCCAACACCACAGACCTTGCGTTTGACCGTTTCGTATTGAGCATCCGCCGCTGTGTAAGGCTGGATTTTGCTGGGCAGGCCATAGCGCAGCTGTTCGTGCATCTCGACAGACCCGAACACGGCAAGCGATGCGGTGAACTGGCGCGCGCAGCCGTCATCAAAGCCCGTCACATACCAGTTGCGCGGGCCTGTGCTGCTAGGCTTGCTGTCATAAAGTTTGTACTTCGCACGGCCCGTTTCCGGATGCTGCGCGACCTCTTTGGCGAATTTGTTGATCGGCGCACCGCAGAGACGCGCCATTTTGCCCATCGGAACGGTTTCGTCCTTGGTCACTTCGGACACGGCGGCAGACGCGCTGGATTTCGAACCGCCCCCACCGCCAAGGAACCCACCAAACAGACCCGCGCGGCGCGGCTCTTCAACCTCAAGCGCGGCGGTTTCAACCTCTTCGACAGGTTCTTCGACCGGCGCTGTGTCTTCAACGACTTTGGCAACCTCGGCTTCGGGTGCCGCGACAGGGTCTTCTTGCAGGCCAGAGCCATTGGAATTCCCGCCAAAGATCGCGCCGAACAATGTGCGTTTCTGGGCGGGTGCGGGTTCGGGTTCGGGTTCGGAGACATCAGCCTCAACGCCCAATGCGGCCACTTCAACAGGCTCCACACCTTCCAGCGGCTCATCCGTGCTTTCAGCAACCTCTGTTGCCTCTGGCGCTTCGGTTTCTTCGATCGGGGGAAGGCCTTGGGCCTCGCGCAGCGCGGCGGTTACGTCATCGGCAGCGACATCAACCTTGGCATCATCGGCTTTGCGGCGGAAGAACCCCAAAAGCCCCGCATTCGGCGCTTCGTCAGAGGTTGCGACAACGGCATTGCCCAGCGCGTTTTCGCCGTCCACCGCCGCATCATCAGGCAAAGCGCCGGCTGTCTGCGCATTCTCGGCCAGTTCTACATCGCTCAGGCGGCTAACCTTTTGCAATGGATCCTGACTGCAACCGGCCACGGCGACAACTGCTGCGACGACCAAAACGGATGGTTTCAAAGGTGATCTCCCGAGAGCGCTTTGCAGTGGTCTAACGCAAATCGACTCCGTCACGCCAGTGGTTTCCCTCCGACAATACGACCATAGGCCAAGGCTTGCCTAGAATTCCTGCACCTCAAGGATACCGTCCAGCGACTTGATCGCGCCCTTGATTTCGGGCGACACGGGGAACTCTTCGTTCAGGTCAATCTCGACCTCACCGGGCAGTCCCGCATCGCTGAGAAGGAACTTCACAGGGCCCCGCGCACCGCGCGTGGCGTTGGCCGCCGCCTGCGACAGAACCGACGCGACGTTGCCAACAGCAGACGGGTTGTCGATGAAAATCTTCAGCCCCGCACTGCCCGCATCGGCAACCACAGCGTCGACAGGCCCAACGGACCGGCCCAGCAGTTTCAGCTGATCGCTTTCCATCGTCGCCTCGACCGTGACGACCACCTTTGAACCGGTCTCAAGGAATTCGCGCGATTTTTCCAAGGCTTCGGAAAACAGCGTGACCTCGTAGGCGCCGGTCGGGTCGGACAACTGGCAAAAGGCAAAGCGGTTGCCGCGCGCCGATTTCCGTTCCTGACGGCCCGCAACGGTCCCTGCCAACTTCGCCACCAACGGGCCGCCCTCGGCCTTTTTGGTGACCTCATCAAGCGTCATGATACCTTTGCGCTTCAAGGGTGCCATGTAGTCGTCCAGCGGATGGCCGGAAAGATAGAAGCCCACAGCGCGGAATTCTTCGGACAGACGTTCCGCAGGCAGCCAGTCGTTGCAGGGCGCAAGGCGCGGTTCCGGCAGATCATCGCCCGCCTCACCAAACAGCGACACCTGATTGGACGCTTTCTGTTCGTGGATCGCCGCCGAATAGGCGACCAGCGCATCAAGGCTTTCGAACACGCGGCGGCGGTTCGGATCAAGCACGTCAAACGCCCCTGCCCGCGCCATCATTTCCAACGGGCGCTTGCCCACACGTTTCAGATCAACGCGCCGCGCTACATCAAAGAGGTTCACGAACGGCTTGTCGCCGCGTGCATCCACCACCATGCGCATCGCGTCCGAACCCACGTTCTTCAACGCGCCCAGCGCATAGACCAGTTCACCGTTCACAACATCAAACGTCGCCTGCGACCGGTTCACACAGGGCGGCACCCACGGCAGTTCAAGCCCCTTGCGGACCTCTTCGAAATAGACCGCCAGCTTGTCTGTCAGGTGGATATCGCAGTTCATCACACCGGCCATAAACTCGACCGGATGGTTCGCCTTCAGCCAAGCGGTCTGGTAGGACACCACCGCATAGGCCGCCGCGTGGGATTTGTTAAAGCCGTAGTTCGCGAACTTCTCGAGAAGGTCGAAAACCTCGCTGGCTTTCTTGGGATCAACACCGTTTTCGCCCGCGCCCTTTTCGAACTTGGGGCGTTCGGCGTCCATCGCCTCTTTGATCTTTTTACCCATCGCACGGCGCAGCAGGTCAGCGCCGCCAAGGCTGTAACCCGCCATGACCTGCGCGATCTGCATAACCTGTTCCTGATAAACGATAATCCCTTGGGTTTCTTCAAGGATATGGTCGATCAGCGGATGCACGGATTCAATTTCGCGAAGGCCGTTCTTGACCTCGCAATAGGTCGGGATGTTTTCCATCGGACCCGGACGATACAGCGCCACAAGGGCAACGATATCTTCGATACATGTGGGCTTCATGCGCTTGAGCGCATCCATCATGCCCGAGCTTTCAACCTGGAACACGGCGACCGTTTTAGCGCGGGCGTACAGTTTATAGGTCGGCTCGTCGTCCAAGGGGATCAGGTTGATCTGGTTTTCCCCACCCTCGGGCGGTGCATATAGTTCCGTCCCGTCAGCGGCAACATGCAACGGGCGACCGGATTTCAGGATCAGATCAACGGCGTTCTGAATGACGGTCAGGGTTTTCAGGCCCAAGAAGTCGAACTTGACCAGACCCGCCTGTTCGACCCATTTCATGTTAAATTGCGTCGCGGGCATATCGGATCGCGGATCACGATAGAGCGGCACAAGTTCGTCCAGAGGGCGATCCCCGATCACAACACCCGCCGCGTGGGTCGATGCGTTCCGCAACAGCCCCTCGACCTGCTGGCCATAGGTCAACAGACGGTCCACGACCTCTTCGTTTCTGGCCTCTTCCCGCAGACGCGGTTCGTCCTGCAAGGCCTTCTCGATCGAAACGGGCTTAACGCCCTCGACAGGGATCATCTTGGACAGACGGTCCACCTGCCCGTAAGGCATCTGCAAAACACGGCCAATGTCGCGCACCGCCGCTTTGGACAGAAGCGCACCAAAGGTGATGATCTGCCCGACCTTGTCACGGCCGTATTTTTCCTGAACGTAACGGATCACCTCTTCCCGACGATCCATGCAGAAGTCGATGTCAAAGTCAGGCATCGAAACACGTTCAGGGTTCAGAAAGCGTTCGAACAGCAGGCTGTAGCGCAGGGGATCAAGATCGGTAATCGTCAGCGCATATGCCACCAGCGAACCCGCACCCGAACCACGACCCGGACCTACCGGAATATCGTGGTCTTTGCCCCATTTGATAAAGTCCGCAACGATCAGGAAGTAGCCGGGGAAGCCCATGCCTTCGATGATGCCCAGTTCGAAATCGAGACGTTCCTGATATTCCTCGGGCGTCACGGCATGCGGGATCACGGCCAGACGCGCCTGCAGACCTTCATTGGCCTGACGTCGCAGTTCTTCGACCTCATCATCGGCAAACTTGGGCAAAATGGGATCGCGGCGATAGGCCATAAAGGCACAGCGCTTGGCGATTTCGACAGTGTTTTCAATCGCTTCCGGCAAATCGGCAAACAGCGTCGCCATTTCCTGCGGTGTTTTCATGTAATGCTGCGCGGTCAGACGGCGGCGCGGTTCGGACTGGTCGACATAGGTGCCTTCGGCAATACAGATCAGCGCATCATGCGCCTCGTACATATCGGCCTTGGGGAAATAGACATCGTTCGTCGCGACCAGCGGGATATCCATGGCATAGGCCATTTCAATCAAACCGCGTTCGGTCTGTTTTTCCGTTTCGGGCAGCCCGTCTTCACCGGGATGGCGCTGCAATTCCACATACAGGCGATCACCAAAGATCGACTTGAAGCGCGTCATCAACTCTTCTGCTGCCGGACGCCCGCCTTGCATCAGCAACTGGCCAACCGGCCCTTCCGGACCACCCGTCAGACAGATCAGGCCCGCGCTGTGTTGTTCAAGCTCGTCCAGCGTGACATGGGGAAGTTCCCCATCCGTGCGCAGATACAGGCACGAATTCAGCTTCATCAGGTTTTCATAACCGGCCTCGTTCTGGGCCAGCAAAACGACGCCAGCGGGATCGCGCGGACGTTCGCCCTGTTTCGGCGCGACAAAGCGCAGATCCACCTGACAGCCGATGATCGGCTGAATGCCCGCGCCCGCAGCCGACACAGAAAACTCCAACGCCGAGAACAGGTTATTGGTGTCCGTCACCGCAACGGCGGGCATCTCCATCGCCTCGCAGAGACCGGGCAATTTCTTAAGCCGCACGGCCCCCTCAAGCAGAGAGTATTCCGTGTGCACGCGCAGATGAATGAATCGGGGATCAGCCATGACGCCACACTATGTTGTGGTGAAGGTGGGGGGAAGTCCCTTATCGACCCCGAAGCGCGTCAAAACGAATGCCTGAAAAACAGGCAGAAATTCCTGACTGCACGGAAATGCGCCAAGATTTTTCTTGCCAAACCCGAAGTCCCGCTTCTAGCGTAGGTGTCGATCTAATCGCCTGCGCATCTTCTACGCCGCATCGAAGTTGTGCTGATTTGGGCTCTGGGTAACGCGGCGGGCTTTTCACATGACAATCGACTTTCTTCTGAACGGAGAGAGTGTTTCGCTTTCGGACGTGCCGCCGACAACCACCCTGTTGGACTGGCTGCGCGAAGACCAAGGCATGACCGGCACCAAAGAAGGCTGCAACGAAGGCGACTGCGGGGCCTGTACCGTCATGGTCACTGATCAAAGCGGATCGAAGGCGCTGAATGCTTGCATCCTGTTCCTGCCGCAACTTCACGGCAAAGCGGTGCGCACGGTCGAAGGCATCGCCGCCCCCGACGGCACGCTGCACCCGATGCAGCAGGCCATGGTCGACCACCACGGCAGCCAGTGCGGTTTCTGCACGCCGGGTTTCGTGGTGTCGATGGCAACGGCGCACAGGAATGGCGCCACAGATTTTGACGACGTGCTTGCGGGCAACCTGTGCCGCTGCACCGGCTACGCCCCGATCATCCGCGCCGCCGAGGCCGCCAAGGATGCGCCAGTTCCCGACTGGCTGAACGACGATCTGCCCAAGGCCACCGCCAACAGCCCCGAAACGCTGGACGAACTGGCCCGCGCCTATGCTGCCAACCCCGACGCCACGCTGATTGCAGGCGCGACGGATGTGGGGCTTTGGGTGACCAAGCAAATGCGCGACCTGCCCGCGCCCATCTTCCTGAACCGCTGCCGCGACCTGCAACAGATCGAAGACACGGGCGATGCCCTGCGCATTGGCGCAGGCGTCACGATGGATCGGGTTCTGAAGGCTGTTCAGCCCCTCTACCCCTCCTACGCCGAAATGATCCGCCGCTACGGTTCCGCTCAGGTCCGTAACGCCGCCACCATCGGCGGCAATATCGCCAATGGATCGCCCATCGGGGACAACCCGCCAGCCCTGATCGCCTTGGGCGCAACGCTGCACCTGCACCACGTCGACGGCGCGCGCGATCTGCCGATCGAGGATTTCTTCCTCGACTATGGCAAACAGGACCGTCGCGCGGGCGAGTTGGTGGCAGGCGTCACCATCCCCCATCAACCGGATCGCCTGAAGGTCTACAAAATCTCGAAACGGTTCGATCAGGATATCTCGGCCCTTTGTGGCGCGTTCAACATCTCGGTCGAAGACGGGATCGTCACAAACGCACGCATCGCGTTCGGCGGCATGGCGGGCACCCCGAAACGTGCGCCCCATGTCGAGGCCGCTTTGACAGGTCATCCGTGGACATTGGACAGCATCGCAATGGCCGATGCAGCATGGTCAGAGGACTTCACCCCCATGTCCGATATGCGCGCGAGTTCGGACTACCGTCTGACAACCGCAAAGAACCTGCTGCACCGTGTATATCTTGAGAATACAGGTCAATCCTCCAGCGTATTGGAGGTGCAGCCATGAGCGTTGCAAAACCCCTTCCCCACGACGCGGCCAAACTGCACGTCACTGGTTCGGCGCATTACGTCGATGATCTGCCCACCCCGCGCGGCACCCTGCATCTGGCATTCGGCCTGTCCGACATTGCCAGCGGCACGATCAGCAACATGGACCTATCACAGGTCCGCAGCGCGAAGGGCGTCGTAGACGTTATCACCGCCATCGATCTGGATCGCCCTGCGGATTGCTCGCCTTCGAACCACGACGAACCGCTGTTGTCCGATGGCACGATCCACTACCTCGGCCAACCGTTATTTCTGGTCGTGGCTGACAGCCATCATGCCGCCCGCCGCGCCGCTAGATTGGCCAAGGTCGACTACACCAAAACAACCCCGATCCTGACCATCGAAGACGCCCTCGCCGCCAATAGCCACTTCGAAGAGGGCCCGCGCATTTGGGAAAAGGGCAACACGGCCCAAGCCCTTGAAACCGCACCTCATATCGTCGAAAGCGAGATCGAGATGGGCGGGCAAGAGCATTTCTATCTGGAAGGTCAAGCCGCCCTTGCCCTGCCGCAAGATGATGGCGACATGGTCGTCCATTCCTCGACCCAGCACCCTTCGGAAATCCAGCACAAGGTGGCCGATGCCCTCGGCCTGCCGATGCATGCCGTCCGCGTTGAAATCCGCCGGATGGGCGGCGGCTTTGGCGGCAAGGAAAGCCAAGGCAACGCATTGGCCATCGCCTGCGCCTTGGTCGCGCAGAAAACAGGCCGCGCCTGCAAGATGCGCTATGATCGCGACGACGACATGGTGATCACCGGCAAACGCCATGACTTCCGCATCACCTACCGCGCAGGCTTTGATGAAACCGGGCGTCTGCTTGGCGTGGATTTCAAACATTACACCCGCTGCGGCTGGGCGATGGATTTGTCGCTGCCTGTCGCGGACCGCGCGATGCTGCACGCCGATAACGCCTATGATCTGCCGAACGCGCGGATCGAAAGCCACCGCCTGCGCACCAACACCCAAAGCGCGACAGCTTTCCGCGGGTTCGGCGGCCCTCAGGGGATGCTGGGGATCGAACGGGTGATGGACCATGCCGCGCATCAACTGGGCATGGACCCCACAGACCTGCGCCGTCGCAACTACTACGCCGATGGCGACACGCCCCCTGCTCAAACAACGCCCTATGGCCAGCAGGTTGATCATTTCTTGCTGAACGCGATGACCGATCAATTGGCGCAATCGGCCGATCTGACGGCGCGCAAGGCCAAGATCGCCGAATGGAATGCCCAGAACGATCACCTGAAAAAGGGCATCGCCCTGACGCCGGTGAAATTCGGAATTTCCTTCACGCTGACCCACCTCAATCAGGCGGGCGCGCTGGTGCATGTCTACCAAGACGGGTCGATCCGCATGAACCACGGTGGCACTGAAATGGGCCAGGGCCTGTTCCAGAAAGTCGCCCAAGTCGCCGCCAGCCGCTTTGGCGTGCCGGTCGAGATGGTCAAGATCACCGCGACCGACACCGGCAAGGTGCCCAACACCTCGGCCACGGCGGCCTCGTCGGGCAGTGACCTGAACGGCATGGCCGTCAAAGCCGCCTGCGACACCATTCGCGACCGTATGGCAGCGCACCTGGCAGACCTTCACCAAACTGACGCAACAGAGGTCAGCTTTGTGGGCGGCCGCGTATCGGTCGGGTCAGCAGAGATGTCGTTCTCCGATGCCGCTAAACTTTGCTACGAAGGCAGGGTCAGCCTGTCCGCCACGGGCTTTTACAAAACGCCGAAACTGGCGTGGGACCGGATCGCAGGTCAGGGGCGACCGTTCCTCTATTTCGCCCATGGTTCGGCTGTATCCGAGGTGGTTGTCGACAGCCTGACCGGCGAATACCGCATCCTGCGCACCGACATTTTGCACGACTGCGGCCACAGCCTGAACCCCGCGCTGGACATCGGCCAGATCGAAGGCGGTTTTGTCCAAGGCACAGGCTGGCTAACCACAGAAGAACTGGTTTGGGACGACTCTGGCCGCCTGCGCACCCATGCGCCCTCGACCTACAAAATCCCTGCGTGTTCGGACCGCCCCGACATTTTCAACGTCACGCTGTGGGATGGCGAAAACGCCGAAGACACCATCTATAAATCCAAAGCCGTGGGCGAGCCGCCTTTCATGCACGGTATGTCCGTCTTCTTTGCGCTGTCTGATGCCATCGCCCAATTCGGCCAAGGATATCCGGCACTTGACGCCCCAGCCACACCAGAGCGCGTGCTGAAAGCCATTCAAAAGGTGCAGGGATGAGCTTTGATCTGACCGCCCTTACAGGTGCCGTGGCCGAACATGGCCGCGTCGCCCGCGTGGTCGTCGCCGAAGTTGCCGGATCGGTCCCGCGCGAGGTCGGGGCCGCGATGCTGGTCTGGGAGGGCGGGCAATCAGGCAGCATTGGTGGAGGACGGCTGGAATTCGAGGCCGCCAAAACCGCCTTCACCCATACCGGCCTAAGCCGCCACGCCCTTGGCCCCGACATGGGCCAATGCTGCGGCGGGCGGGTCACCTTGCTGACCGAACACTTTGACGCCGCCAGCCTGCCGCCCCTGTCCGACACAGTGATCGCGCGCGGCGAAGGCGATATGCCACTGGCCGTCCATCGTCTGCTGGATCGCGCCCGTGCGCAGGGGATCGTGCCGGAGCCTCAGCTGATCCAGGGCTGGATGGTGGAACCCATCACCGCCCCCCGAACACCCATCTGGATTTGGGGCGCGGGCCACGTGGGCGCGGCGCTGGCCAACACACTCGCGCCGCTGCCAGACATGGACGTGACCGTGGCCGATACCGCGCCTGACAGATTCGCCTTCCCGTTGGCGGATCAAGTTACCAAACTGCCCGCCGCCGACCTGCCCCGCCTTGCCGCCCACGCACCCGAGGAGGCCCGCCACATCATCGTGACCTACAGCCACGAGATTGATTTACAGCTGTGCCACGCGCTTTTGACCCATGATTTCGCCTTTGCCGGATTGATCGGTTCCGACACAAAATGGGCCCGCTTTCGCAAGAGGCTTGCAGGCTTGGGACATACGGATGCACAAATAGCGCGCATTTGCTGCCCAATTGGTCAAAAATCGCTTGGGAAACATCCCCAAGCCATTGCGATCGGTGTGGCCGCGCAGCTAGTTGAGACGCTGAAGAAAAGAGATGGTGAAACGTGGCAGACCCGCTACTTAGGTTGACTGGCCTGACCAAGGCCTACCCCGGCGTGATCGCCAATGACGATGTCAGCTTTGACATCGGCGAAAACGAGATTCACGCCTTGCTGGGGGAAAACGGGGCGGGGAAATCCACGCTGGTGAAAATGATCTACGGTCTGGTCAAACCCGATCGTGGTTCGATGGTTCTGCAGGGACAGGACTATACGCCCTCTGAACCGTCCAAGGCCCGCCAGCGCGGTGTCGCGATGGTGTTCCAGCACTTTTCCCTGTTTGACGCGTTGAACGTGGCCGAAAACGTGGCCCTTGGCATGGAAAACCCGCCCAAGACCCGCGAACTGGCCGAACGCATCCGTACCGTGTCCGAAGAATACGGTCTGCCACTGGACCCGTCGCGCGTTGTGGGCACCTTGTCCGCCGGTGAACGCCAGCGGGTCGAGATCATCCGCTGTCTATTGCAAGACCCCAAGCTGTTGATCATGGACGAACCCACCAGCGTTCTAACCCCGCAAGAGGTGGATATCCTGTTCCAGACGCTGAACAAGCTGCGGGCCGAGGGCACGTCGATCTTGTATATTTCGCACAAGCTGGAAGAAATCCGCACGCTTTGCGACACCGCGACCATCCTGCGTTTGGGCAAAAAGGTTGCGACCTGCACACCCAAAGACACATCTGCCCGCGAACTGGCCGAAATGATGGTGGGGGCAAGTTTTGCCACGCCAGAAGCACGCCAAACCACATTGGGCGAGGTCGCGCTGAAGGTCGCAAACCTGTCCCTGCCCGCCCCCGGTGCGTTCGGCACACCGCTGCGGGACGTGTCGCTGTCCGTGCAACGGGGCGAAGTTCTGGGCATCGGCGGTGTTGCAGGCAACGGGCAGGATGAACTTCTGGCCGCGCTGTCCGGAGAACGCCTGTCGCCTGCGGGCAGCATCGAACTGCTGGGCACAGACGTCAGCCGCCAAGGCCCCATGGCCCGCCGCGATGCTGGCCTTTTGTCCGGCCCCGAAGAACGCCTTGGCCACGCTGCCGCCCCGAACATGAGCCTGACGGAAAACGGTGTTCTGACTGCTGCACGTCGCGAAGGGCTTTTGAAGAATGGCTTTATCGACTGGGCCGCCGCCAAGGACTTTACCGAAAAGGTCATCAGCACTTTCGACGTCCGCACGCCCAGCGCCAACACTGCCGCACGGGCACTGTCCGGCGGCAACCTGCAGAAATACGTGATCGGGCGCGAGATCATGCAGCGCCCCGAGGTTCTGGTCGTGAACCAGCCCACATGGGGCGTGGATGCCGCCGCTGCCGCCGCGATCCGTCAGGCGATCCTTGATCTGGCGGCAAACGGTGCCGCGATTGTCGTGATTTCGCAGGACCTGGATGAATTGATGGAAATCTCGGACCGCTTTGCTGCGCTGAACGAAGGTCGTCTGACCGATGCCGTGCCGGTCGCTGGCCTGACCATCGACACCATCGGCCTGATGATGGGCGGTGCCCAAGATATGGAGGTGGCCCATGCGTAACGCCATGTCCCCCACATCCACCCGAGGTGCCGCATGATCCATCTGGAAAAACGCCCGCAGCCTTCGCAGGTCTGGACCGTCATTACTCCTGTTCTGGCCGTCATTTTGACGATGATTGTCGGCGGAATGATGTTTGCCGCCCTTGGCAAACCCCCGCTTGAAGCGATCCGCACCATTTTCTGGGACCCGCTGTTTCACCCGCAATTCGCCGGATATTCGCGGCCACAACTGCTGGTGAAGGCCGGTCCGCTGATCCTGATCGCAATCGGCCTATCGGTCGGTTTCCGCGCGGGCATCTGGAACATCGGCGCGGAAGGGCAATACATCATGGGCGCGATCTGCGGCGCGGGCGCTGGCCTTGCGCTGTATCCGTCGGAAAGCGTTTTGCTGTTCCCGATGATGGTGATCGCAGGCGCGCTGGGCGGTTGGGCGTGGTCCATGATCCCCGCCATCCTGAAAACCAAATTCGGCACAAATGAAATCCTTGTATCGCTGATGTTGGTCTATGTGGCCGAATCCATTCTGGCCTCGGTCTCGTCCGGCCTGCTGCGCAACCCCGACGGCATGGGTTTTCCGGGCAGCCGCAATTTTCAGCAATGGGACGCGGCGGCCAATAAGGAACTGATCGCCAACACCGGCATGCACTGGGGCGTCGTCTTTGCCCTTATTGCGGTGATCGCGGCCTATGTTCTGTTCGCCCGCCACATCCGCGGTTTCCAGATCCGCCTGTCGGGCGAGGCCCCGCGTGCTGCGCGCTTTGCTGGCGTGAACCCAAACCGCATTGTGATCTTCTGCCTTGGCACCGCAGGTGCGCTGGCAGGCCTTGCCGGTCTGTTCGAGGTCACAGGCCCCGCTGGTCAGATCAGCATCGATTTCAACTCGGGCTACGGCTTTACCGCGATCATCGTCGCCTTCCTTGGTCGCCTGCATCCTGTGGGTATCCTGCTGGCGGGTCTGCTGATGGCGCTGACCTACATCGGCGGCGAGTTGGCGCAGCTGATGCTGGGCGTGCCCGGCGCGTCGATCCAACTGTTCCAAGGGATGCTTTTGTTCTTCCTTTTGGCGACAGATGTGTTCACCAATTACCGTATCCGCTTCGGTCAGGGGGCAGCATAATGGACCTCAGTTCGATCAATCCTGTTCTGCTTGTCGCGTCGATCATGGTGTCGGCGACCCCGATCCTTTTGGCCGCCATCGGCGAAATGGTCGTGGAACGCGCAGGCGTTCTGAACCTTGGCGTCGAAGGTATGATGATCACAGGCGCAGTCGTGGGCTTTGCCGTGGCTATCAACACAGGCAACCCCGCGCTTGGCTTTGCGGCTGCGGCCTTGGCCTCGGCCGTTCTATCGCTCAGTTTCGGGGTGCTGACCCAGCTTTTGCTGTCGAACCAGGTCGCCACCGGCCTTGGCCTGACGCTTGTGGGTCTTGGTCTGTCATCCCTGATAGGCAAGCCATACGAGGGCATGAAATCCCCCACCCTGCCCAAACTCGATATGGGGTTTCTGTCCGATCTACCGGTCGTGGGCCGTATGCTGTTCAGCCATGACCTGATGGTCTACCTGTCGCTGGCGCTGGTCATCGTGGTCTGGG
This sequence comes from Thalassococcus sp., assembly GCF_982780845.1. Taxonomy (NCBI): domain Bacteria; kingdom Pseudomonadati; phylum Pseudomonadota; class Alphaproteobacteria; order Rhodobacterales; family Roseobacteraceae; genus Thalassococcus; species Thalassococcus sp. The sequence continues at coordinate 87,640 of NZ_CEYADA010000013.1, read as the reverse complement.
CGGTTCTGAAATACACCCGCATCGGCCTGATCTTGCGGGCTGTCGGCGAAAACCACGATGCCGCGCACGCGCTTGGATATAAGGTCGTGCGCATCCGCATGATGGCGATCTTCTTTGGCGGGGCCTGTGCTGGCCTTGGCGGCGCGTATCTGTCGCTGGTGCGCGTGCCGCAATGGACCGAAGGCATGACAGCAGGCGCAGGCTGGATCGCACTGGCGATTGTGGTCTTTGCGTCATGGCGCGCTGGTCGCGTGGCCATCGGCGCCTATCTGTTCGGCGGCGTCACCGTGCTACAGTTGAACCTGCAGGCTGCTGGTGCTGCTGTTCCTGTGGCGCTGTTGTCCGCATCGCCCTACCTAATGACCATTCTGGTCCTCGTCTTTATTTCTGCCCGCGGAGCCCACGGCGCACCCGCCTCGCTCGGCAGGCCATTCCACGCCTCGGCCTGAGGCAAAACTATAAACCAACCGGGAGAACCGAACATGAAACGCAGAACACTCCTTGCCAGCGCAGCGGCCCTCAGCCTTGCCGCCGGCAGCGCCTTTGCCCAAGACAAAGTCAAGGCAGGCTTCATCTATGTGGGCCCCGTCGGCGACGGCGGCTGGACATATGAACACGACCAAGGCCGTAAAGCGGTTGAGGCCGAACTGGGCGACGCGGTTGAAACCGTCTATCAGGAAAGCGTGCCCGAAGGTGCCGACGCGGAACGCGCGATCACACAGATGGCGCTGTCGGGTGCAGACATCATCTTCACCACATCCTTCGGCTACATGGACCCGACGATGAACGTTGCGGCCAAGTTTCCCGAAGTGAAGTTCGAACACGCCACAGGCTTCAAGCGCGCAGATAACGTCAGCGTCTATTCTGCACGCTTCTACGAAGGCCGCGCCATTCAGGGCCACATCGCGGGCAAGATGACAAAGACCAACAAGGTCGGCTACATCGCGTCCTTCCCGATTCCCGAAGTTATCCGCGGCATCAACTCGGCCTACCTGCACGCCAAGAAAGTAAACCCCGACGTCGAATTCTCGATCGTTTGGGCCTACACATGGTTCGACCCCGCGAAAGAGGCTGACGCAGCCCGAGCACTGATCGACAACGGCGCCGACGTGATCCTGCAGCACACAGACTCGACCGCACCGCAGGCCGCCGCGCAAGAGGCAGGCAACGTGATCACCTTCGGTCAGGCCTCTGACATGGCTGAATTCGGCCCCGTGCCGCGCGTGTCCTCGATCATCGACAACTGGGCGCCCTACTACATCGATCGCGTCAAAGCGGTTATGGATGGCACATGGGAAAGCACCGACACATGGGACGGCATCGGCAAAGGCATGGTCGGCATCGGCGAGATTTCCAGCGCGGTTCCTGCTGATGTGAAGGCCGAGGCACTGGCACTGAAAGACGCCATTGCTGCCGGCGAATACCACCCGTTCACAGGCCCGATCAACAAACAGGACGGCACACCATGGCTGGCAGAGGGCGAGACAGCCTCTGACGACGATCTGCTGGGCATGAACTTCTACATCGAAGGCCTGACAGGCGACGTGCCGAACTAATCATCGGTTCACATCCGAAACACCAAGCCCTGCGCCAACCAGCGCGGGGCTTTTTTGTTGGCAACCGCCGGCCCCCGAATGCGCAAGAAACGGGTCGCAGCGCGGCTCCTAAAAGTCCTAGTTGTCTCTCTCCAGTCGGAGGTACCGAGATGACCCAAACCTTTCTTGCGCTTATTGGTTTTCTATTTCCTTTGGCCTACAGCCCCGGCCCCGGAAACGTTTTCTTTGCTGCCAACGGCGCCTACTTCGGCTTCAAGGCCACGATCCCCGCCAACGCGGGCTATCATCTGGCCACCTTCACCATCACGGCGGCCATGGGCTTGGGGTTTGTCGCCGCCATGGATCAGGTACCGCAGCTTTTTGTCGCCATGAAGCTTGCCGGGTCGGCCTATGTCCTGTGGCTCGCGTGGAAACTGTTCACAGCGGATGCTCTGAACGACCGGCAAACGGCGCGCCCCGCCACGCTCTGGGATGGTATCATCCTGCTGGTTCTGAACCCCAAGGCCTATGTCATCATCGCCCTGATGTTCACCCAGTTCCTGACCAGCGACACAAACAATCAGACAGGCACCGTCCTGTTCATCACGGCGGTGTTCACCCTGAACAATCTGATCGCGTTCTCGCTCTGGGCGCTTTTGGGTGACCGGATCGCCAAGGTCTTCCACAGCCCCCACAGTGCACGCAGGCTCAACCGGGCCTTCGGCGCAATCCTCGCCGCAGTCGCCCTCTGGATGCTTATTGCCTGACGCCCGCCAAAGGCACCAAACCCGAGGGTCCGGCCAAAGGCCGCGGCCCGAGACAAACCTGTGCGTGGGCCCTTGGGCCCGCGCCCCTGTGGATCACGCCCGCACAGACCCTCTGCAAAGATAGCGGTTCACGTTATCGGAAAACGCACTACTCTTTCCCCAAGCGGAAGGAGACCCCATGCAAAAGATTCAAACCCAAGGCGTTCATCACATCACCATCATGGGCGCGGATAGGCAGACCAGCATCGATTTCTGGGAAGGCGTGCTGGGCATGCCCTTCATCTTCGACCAGCCCAACCTCGACAATCCCGACGAAGGCCACCTCTATTTCGATCCGGGCGACGGGCGACTGATCACCATTTTCACCAACGAAAGCCGCGAACCCGTCCACGACCGCACCCCGACCGATGCGGGCTGTGTGCATCATCTGGCGCTCAATGTGTCCAAAGCCAGTTGGAGCCAGGTGGTCAAACGCCTTGATGCCCGTGGCATTCCCCACTCCGGCCCCAAGGATCGCGGTTTTATGGACTCGATCTATTTCAAGGACCCGCTTGGTTTCCTGATCGAACTGGCCTGCTACCGGTTCGAACCGCCCGAAGGCTGCCGCCATGCCGACGTGATGATCGAAGCCCACCGCATCCGTGTGGAACGCGGCGATTATAACATCGGCGAAGAACATCTGGCCGACGCCATCGAATTGCTCGTCACCCGCACGCAGCAGTCTTTGTCCGATGACCGCAGCCCCAAAGACCCGTATAAACGCGGCTGACACCTGACACAGGGGACACCGATGACCGACCTGACCACCGCAAACGGCACCGCCGTGCCGCGTTTCGCCTTTGGCACAATGCAATTCGGCGGCAAGGCCGATGCCACCCAAAGCGCCGAGATGTTCGATGCCTGCCGCAACGCGGGCATCACCCATTTCGACACGGCTTATGTCTATACCGGCGGTCAGTCGGAAACGATCCTTGGCGGGCTGATCAAGGATTGCCGCGACGACCTCTACATCGCGACCAAAGCCGCCATGGAAGGCCCCGCCACCCGTGCCAACATCGCCGCGCAATTCGACACCAGCCGCACACGGCTTGGGCTGGATATGGTCGATCTGCTCTATATCCACATCTGGGACGGCGACACCGATCTGTCGGAAACTTTTGAGACGCTGGCCGAGCTGCAATCCGCAGGCAAGATCCGCCACATCGGCGTGTCCAACTACGCCGCGTGGCAGGTGATGAAGGCACAGGCCGTGGCGCAAACCTTCGGGACCCGCATCGATGTGCTTCAGCCGATGTACAACCTTGTCAAACGTCAGGCCGAGGTCGAACTGCTTCCCATGTGCGCCGATCAGGATATTCAGGCCGTGCCCTATTCGCCCCTTGGCGGCGGCCTGCTGACGGGCAAATACGTGGCTGGCGAAACGGGCCGGCTGACCGACGACGAACGCTACACCAACCGTTATGCGGTGGACGAGATGCACAAGGCCGCCGCGCGTCTGGTCGAGATCGCCAATGATCTGGGCACCTCGCCTGCAACGCTGGCTGTGGCGTGGGTCGCAGCTCATCCGGCACAGCCTGCCCCGATCCTGTCGGCGCGGACTGTCGATCAATTGCAGCCATCGCTCGCTGGTATGCCCTTTGACATGACGCCGGAAATCTACGCCCGCCTTTCCATGATTTACCCGACGCCCGCCCCCGCCACGGACCGGCTGGAAGAGGCCTGATTGACCACCAACACCACCCCACGCACCCTGCCCGACAGCCTGCAACGCTGGTTCGATGCGAAAGGCTGGTCGCTGCATCCGCACCAGCAGGCGATGCTGGATCGGGCCGAAAACCCTGCGCTGTTGTTGATCGCGCCCACGGGGGGCGGTAAGACGTTGGCGGGCTTCCTGCCGACACTGGCCGAATTGGGCACCGATCCCGAGCCGGGCCTGCACACGCTTTACGTCAGTCCGCTCAAGGCGCTGGCATCTGACATCAAGCGCAACCTTGGCACCCCGATCGAAGGCGCGGGCCTGAACATTCGGGTCGAGGATCGCACAGGCGATACGCCCTCAAGCCGCAAGAAACGCCAACGCGCAGACCCACCCCATATCCTGCTGACAACGCCTGAAAGCCTTGCGCTGCTGACAAGCTACGAAGACGCGCCGCGCATGTTCAAAGGGCTGCAGCGCGTGATCGTGGATGAAATCCACGCATTGGCCGAAAGCAAGCGGGGCGATCAGTTGATGCTGGCCTTGGCGCGGCTGCAAACGCTGTGTCCCGATCTGCGCCGCGTGGGGCTGTCGGCGACGGTGGATGACCCGCAACAGATCGCGCATTTGCTGGCCCGCCATCCAGACCCTTGCGATATCCTTCTGGCCGATCCCGGCCCTGATCCGGACATCCAGATGCTGGTCACGGACGAGGCCCCGCCATGGTCCGGCGGAGGTGCGAAATACGCCATTCCGGCGGTGTTGGAGCAGGTCAAGAAGCACAAGACCACGCTGATCTTTCACAACACCCGCGCACAGGCCGAGCTGTTCTTCCACAACCTCTGGCTTGCCAACGAAGATGCCCTGCCCATTGGCATCCACCATGGATCGCTTGACCGCGGCCAGCGGGAAAAGGTCGAGGCCGCGATGGTGCGCGGCGACCTGCGCGCGATTGTTTGCACAGGCAGCCTTGATCTGGGCATCGACTGGGGCGACGTCGATCTGGTCATTCAGGTGGGCGCGCCGAAAAACGTCAAACGTCTGGTCCAGCGGATCGGCCGTGCCAACCACCGCTATAACGCACCGTCCAAGGCGCTTCTGGTGCCTGCCAACCGGTTTGAGGTGGTCGAATGCATCGCCGCGCTTGAGGCCGTGAAGGCGCATGATCTGGACGGCGACACGCGCGGGGCGGGACCGCGCGATGTGCTGTGCCAACACATCCTGATCGCCGCCGCCAGCGGGCCGTTCGATGCCGACGCGCTGTATGCCGAAATGACAAGCGCGGGGGCCTATTCGGACCTAAGCCGCGCCAGCTTTGACGCGTGTCTGGATTTCTGCGCCACGGGGGGCTACGCGCTGCGGGCCTATGACCAATGGCAACGCATCCGCCAGCGCCCCGACGGGTTGTGGGAGCTGCGCGATCCACGCTCTGCTGTGCGCATCCGCCAGAACATCGGCACCATTCAGGACACCGACACGCTCAAGGTCAAATGGCGCGGTCGCGGTGGCGCGCCCTTGGGCGAGGTCGAAGAGGGCTTTGCCGCCTCACTAACCCCCGGCGATACCTTTCTGATCGGCGGGCAGATCGTGCGCTACGAAGGGCTGCGCGATATGGTCGTGCAGGTCACGCGCGATGCGAAAAAGAAACCCAAGATCGCGACCTTCATGGGCACGAAATTCGCGACGTCCACGCAGCTGTCGCAGCGTATACTCAGGATATTCCAGCAAGACGACTGGCCCGCCCTGCCGCCCCACACCCGCGACTGGCTGCATTTGCAACGGAACGTGTCGCAACTTCCGCAACCCGGCCGACTGCTGATCGAAAACTTTCCGCACGACGGGCGCGAACAACTGGTGGTCTACGGTTTTGCAGGCCGCAACGCGCAGCAAACTCTGGGCCTTCTGCTGACCAAACGGATGGAGGAAGAGGGGCTTGCTCCCATGGGCTTTGTCGCGACAGACTATGCCACGCTGATCTGGGGGCTGGATGCAGTGACAGACCCGCGCCCGCTGTTCGATCTGGAGCGGCTTGAAGCGGGGTTGGACGGCTGGCTGGCGGGCAACGCGGTCATGAAAAGGACCTTCCGCGCCTCGGCCACGATTGCGGGGCTGATCGAACGGCAGGTGGGCGGCCAGCGCAAATCGGGCCGGCAGGCGACGATGTCGTCAGACATCCTGTATGACACGCTGGTGCGCTATGACCCCGACCACCTGTTGCTGCAAATCACGCGGGAAGAGGCGATGCGCGGCTTGGTCGATTTCGACCGCATCCGCGATATGTGCCAGCGTGTGGGCGACCGGATCGACCTGTTGCGCCTGACCCGCGTCACCCCCTTGGCCGCGCCATTGTTCCTTGAACCCGGCCGCGTGCCGATCAACGGAGAGGCCAACGAACGCCTGCTGGAGGAAGAAGTCACGCGCCTGATGGATGAAAGCGGGTTGAACCAGATCGAGGTCAAGCCAAGCTGGCGCGTGCCTTACTAAGCGATTGCCAAAGCGTGCGGCCTAAGGCATGAACAAAGCATGAACCACCATGCCTTCACCTTCAACAATGCAGCACTTTGCGCGCTGGGATCGGGTGCACTTTTCTGGCCCGATCAGCAGTTGTTGGTGGTGTCCGATCTGCATTTCGGCAAATCCGAACGGCTGTCGGCGGTGGGTGGCGCGCAGCTGCCCCCCTATGACACGCGCGATACGCTGACACGGCTGGAAGCGGACCTTGAGTCGACGGGTGCGCGGCAGGTGATCTGCCTTGGCGACAGCTTTGATGCACCGGATATCGGGCGCGCGCTGCCGCAAGAGGAACTGCTGTGGATCACCCGTTTGCAGGCGGGGCGGGATTGGGTCTGGATCGAGGGCAACCATGATCCGGGTCCTGTGGGGATCGGCGGCAACCATGTCAAAGACCTGCACCTGGACCCGCTGGTGTTCCGGCATATTGCAACCGTTGGGGCCACCTGTGAAATATCGGGGCACTATCACCCCAAGGCCCGTCTGCCACTGCGCGGGCGTTTGATCAGCAGGCCCTGTTTCCTCGTGGACAAGGACAGGATCGTGATGCCGGCCTATGGCACCTACACCGGCGGTCTGCGCAGCGACAGCGCGGCGCTGTGCGGTTTGATGGCGCCCGATGCTGTGGCGATCCTGACCGGCAAAACACCTGCCGCCATCCCGATGCCGCGCGCAGCCCTTGCCTAAATCGTTGCCCCATGATCCAGTGCGGGCATGGAACAGATCAGACAGAAAATCCGCGACAGCTTTGCCCGCCAATCCATGATGGGCACTTTGGGTGCTGAATTGGGCAGTATCGAAAAAGGAAGCGTCGAGATCACCGCGCCGATTGGCGACCATATCCGGCAACAGCACGGCTATGCCCATGCGGGACTGACCTTTTCCATCGGGGACAGCGCGGCGGGTTATTCGGCGCTGACCGTGATCCCCGAGGATCAGGAAGTCGTCACCTCGGAAATGAAAATCCACCTGCTGGCCCCTGCCCGCGGCACATCATTGATCGCGCGCGGCAACGTCGTGAAAGGTGGACGGCGTTTGGTGATCGTGACAGCGGATGTTTATGCTGTGGAAGACTGGCAGGAAACCCACGTGGCCATGCTGTCAGGAACGATGGTCCCTGTGCCGGTGGGGTGATTTTGAAGACGGAAAAGACTTTCCAAACAACATTCCCCCCTACAACACACTCTCGATATGCGCCCAGATGGGTTGGTGGGGGATGTGCAGTTGCAGGTCTTCGCCCAGCCGCAGGTGACCGGGCCGCTCGACCCAAGCGGTGATGCCGCGTTTGCCCCTTGCGGCGGCGGCAAAGCGTTTGCCGAAGCCTTCGTGTTCGCGCTCGATCTCGCGCGCGGGAAGGCCGCAGGGGCGGTTTTCCATGTCGACGACCAGCATACCGCCATCGGCCAGTTGCAGCCGCGATGACGGTGGGATGTGCGAGAAGTTGGGGATGCCTTCGACCACCATCGTCGCGCCCAGCCATTCCGGCGCGATTTGGGTCATGCCCATGGCCTCGGCGATCTGCGTCAGTTCCTCGGCCGAGACGATGGAGAGTTGCCGGACGTTCCGGATTTCCGTTCCGCGTGGGTACTGTTTCAGAAGTCGGCTGCACGAGGGGCGGTTGATGCCTGCGTGGCTGTCCGCGGCGACGCCTTCCCATGTCAGTTCCAGATGGTCACACGGGGCCGAGCGGATGCTGTCGGGCGTGGGTGTGACTGTGCCCAGCCATGTGATGCGGGCGTTGTATTGCGTGGGCTTCAATGCGGGCATGGGACTGCCTTTGGAAATGCTTAGACTTGGACCGTAATAAACAAGCGGCGGAACGGGAACAGGACCGATCCGGTGGGGCCCTTGGGATAGGCTTTGCCAATCACGGCCTCGTAGGCGGCGATCAGTCTTGCTTGTTCGTCAGGGTCCAGCGCCTGCAGGATCGGGCGGGCATAGGTGCCTTCGGTAAAACGACGCACGGGGTTGCCTTCGCCGTCCGGGGCCAGTTCCTGATAGTATTCGGTTTCCCACAGGGTGACTTTACCCAAGGGGGCCATCAGCCGGTGGTATTCCGCAGGCAGCAGGATGCCCGGCTGTTTGCTGTGATCCACTCGACCCGGAAAAAGTTCATCTACCAGTTGGCGCCACAGGCGGTGCGACGGTGCGTTGCGCTGGTGGGGCAGTTGCACCGCCAGATAGCCGCCCTTGGTCAGCATGCCCGCCAGTTTGGGGAACAGCGTGGTGTGATCCGGCAGCCATTGCAACACCGCGTTGGAAAAGATCAGCGCGGGGGGCGTTTCGGGGGACCAATCGGCGATATCCATTTCCCGAAGTTCGGAATAGACGCCGGTCAGTTTGGCGTGGTGCAACATGGCAGGGCTTGAATCGATGCCGATCAGCGGGCGGCGCAACTGGCCAAGCGCTGGTCCGACCTCGCCACTGCCGCAGCCCAGATCGATGACGTCGCCTTCGGGCAGAGGCCCCAGAGACCGCATCAGATCCAGCGCGGGGCGCAAGCGTAAACCCCGGAATCGTTGATAGACTCCGGGGTTCCAATCCATATCTGCAGATGTGTCCATCATGCTGTGGGTTCAGGCTCCAGCCCGGCATCGCCGGACGGCTTGGACTTGGGTTTGGTTTTCGGAACCGCAACAAGGCTTGGCTTGTCGTCGTCCTTTTCCTTATCCGCGTCGCCATCGTCCTTGTGCGGCGGTTCGCCGTTCATGACGCGTTTGATTTCGTCACCTGTCAGCGTCTCATATTCCAGAAGACCCTGCGCCAGACGTTCCCACTCATCATTCTTTTCGGTCAGAATGCTGAAGGCACGTTCGTAAGCTTCCTGAATGAAGCGTTTCACTTCTTCTTCGATCAGCTCTTTGGTGTGGGCGGAAACCGACAAACCAGCGGTGTTGCCGCTATAGCCTTCGTGGGCTTCGGAATAGTCGATGTTGCCGACCTTATCGGACATACCCCAGCGCAGAACCATAGCACGGGCCAGCGCCGATGCCTGCTGGATATCGCCAGCCGGACCGTTCGACACATTGTCAGCACCGTACTTGATGATTTCCGCAGCCTTACCGGCCATGGTCATCGCCATCTTTTCCTCGCACTCGGAACGGTGCCAGTTCAGACGGTCGATTTCCGGCAGGGACACAACCATACCCAGCGCACCACCGCGCGGGATGATTGTTGCTTTGTAGACCGGATCACACTGCGGCAGATGCATGCCGACAACAGCGTGGCCTGCTTCGTGGTAGGCTGTCTTTTCCTTCTGGTCCTGCGTCAGAACCATGGAACGACGTTCTGCGCCCATCATCACCTTGTCTTTGGCGTTCTCGAAATCGACCATCGTGACAAAGCGGCGACCGACACGGGCAGCCATAAGCGCAGCCTCGTTCACAAGGTTCGCCAGATCGGCACCCGAGAAGCCCGGTGTACCACGCGCGATGATGCGCAGGTCGACATCGGGGCCAAGCGGTGTCTTGCGTGCGTGCACGCCAAGGATCTTTTCGCGGCCTTTCAGGTCGGGGTTCGGAACTGTGACCTGACGGTCGAAACGGCCCGGACGCAGCAGCGCGGGGTCAAGCACATCACGACGGTTGGTTGCCGCAACGATGATCACGCCTTCGTTCGCTTCAAAGCCGTCCATCTCAACCAGCAACTGGTTCAGCGTCTGTTCGCGTTCGTCATTACCGCCGCCATAGCCGGAACCACGGTTACGGCCCACGGCGTCGATTTCGTCGATGAAGACGATACAGGGCGCGTTTTTCTTGGCCTGTTCGAACATGTCGCGGACGCGGGATGCGCCCACACCAACGAACATTTCAACAAAGTCGGAACCAGAAATGGTGAAGAACGGCACGCCCGCTTCGCCCGCGATTGCGCGCGCCAGCAGTGTTTTACCGGTACCCGGAGGGCCCACCAGAAGCGCGCCTTTGGGGATTTTGCCGCCCAGACGCGAGAATTTCTGCGGGTTGCGCAGGAATTCAACGATCTCTTCCAGCTCTTCCTTGGCTTCGTCGATGCCTGCCACGTCGTCAAACGTCACGCGGCCATGCTTTTCGGTCAGCATCTTGGCCTTGGATTTGCCAAAGCCCATCGCGCCACCGCGGCCACCGCCCTGCATCCGGTTCATGAAATAGACCCAGACACCGATCAGCAGCAGGAACGGCAGAAGCGAAATCAGGAACGACTGGAAGCCGGACTGTTCCTGCGCCTCGGCGCGGAAGGGAACGTCGTTGTCCAGCAGAAGCTGGGTCACTTCGGCATCCTGCGGTTTGATCGACACGAAATCAGTGCCGTCAGATGTGCGGAAACGGATCTGTTCACCGTCGATGGTGACGTTGCTGACCGTGCTGTCCTCAACCGCCTGCACAAAGTCCGTATAGCTGGCATCCCGGCTTTGCAGGGTAGACCCGCCGCCAGAGAACAGGTTGAACAGTGCTAGGACGAGCAGAAACAGAACGACCCAAAACGCGATGTTGCGTGCGTTGCCCAAGGCAAATCTCCTAAAGTCAGATTGCCGGGTGCATAACATACCCGGGTTGGGCTTAACATAGGGATTGGTCAGCCCGGTTCAATGCGAAAGAAAGTCTTGGAAAGACTGTTCTGCCCTTAATTCAAAGCGAATTTCCGCTTCCTCAGGGCGAAACGCCGCAGTTGCCAGCAAATTCCCGCCCTGATCGAACAAAGCAGGCAAGGATAGCGCCAAGCGATGCGGCAAGGTTGCCGTCGCCTTATCCGCGATCTGCTGCCAGCCTTCTTGCCCCAAGGGTGCAATTTTCGATTCTTCTGGCGCCTGCCCGATTAGCTGCCAGCGGCTGTCCCATGTCTGGGCCGGTGTGCAGGTCAGGTCAGCCACGGCGTTCAGTTCACGGCAGAGGTTCAGCGCGTCTTTGCTGGCGATGATGTCGACCCCGCCCAGCGTGCCTCCGCCCCCTGCCATGGCACGATCCAACAGCGCGGCCAACGCATCGGCGCGGGGTTTATAGGGCTGGTTACCGATCCACTGGATCGCAGCGGCCAGAATGCGCAACTGAGTGTCACGTTCCACAGTGGCAAAGCCATCGCGGTCCAGACGAAGGGTTCCAAGGGTTTCAGAGCCGATACGGCTAAAAACATCAGCCGCGCGGGCCTTTAACGCCACCTGCGCGCGGGCCAGTCGCGCGGCGGTGTCGGACAAGGTTTGCACCCCGATCCCCTCAGCCTCTAGCACGCCCATCAACTGGCGCATCCGCACGCGGTCATAGCTGCGGTCTTCGTTCGTGGGGTCATCCGCCCAAGGTACCTGAAGCACCCGGCAATAGTGGCGCAGGTCTTCGCGCCGTTCGCCCAACAAAGGCCGGACCACGCGCATGTCACCGACCCGACGGAACGCCGCCATGCCGGACAGCCCATCCACACCGGACCCACGAGCCAGACGCATCAGAACGGTTTCCGCCTGATCATCTGCTGTGTGGGCAAACAGAACATCGCGCGTTGCCCCGCGCCAATCGTCGATCAACCGCAACCGCGCAGCGCGGGCCGCGTCTTGCAGGTTGCCGCTGTGATCCCAGCCTGTCCATTTCAGCGTATAATGCGGCCAGCCAAGCGTGGCGCATTCGGCGGCAACCATTGCGGCCTCTTCAGCCGCTTCAGGGCGCAGCCCGTGATCGACCGTCACTACCCGCAGCTTGACGCCCCAATCGCGCGTCCAGTTGTGGGCCAAGGCCAGCATCGCCATGCTGTCGCCCCCGCCAGAGACGGCCAGACCGATGGTATCGGGAAAGTCGGGGCCAAGAAGCTGGCCCATGGATTCGGCAAACCGCTCTTGCAGAGACGGTGCGTCTGTCACTGGCAGTTCAGACCTGCGCGCGACGTTGCAGCATCCTGCGCAAAGGGGCTGTCGGGAAAGCGCGACGGAACTTCGGCCAAGGTCACACAGGCCTCGGTCACGCTGCCCAAGGTGGCCAGCGACACACCCAGACGCCACAGCGCTTCGGGCGCGATCGCGCTGTCGGGATAGCCGGAATAGGAATTCAGATAGGACCGCGCCGCATCGCGGGTGTTGCCCAGCCCGTCCAGCGCACGACCGTGACCGACCAGCGCTGCGGCCTCAAGCGGACCACCAGGATAGGTTTCACGGAAGGCTGCGAACTGGTCCGCAGCCGCCTGATATTCGCCGTTTTCCAACGCAGCTTCGGCGCGGCGGAAATCCTGTTCTTCACTTGCTGCCAGTTGCACCGACGGGTCGGTCAACGGCAGGTCATGACCTGCCACATCCGGTTCCGGTGCGGGCGCAGGGGCCGGTGTGGGCGCAGGGGCCTCGCCGCCAATCGGTTTGGTCTGACCCAGATTGCCAAGATCGCAGCCAGGCTCGACCTCGCACACGCGGAATTCCAGATCGCCGATCCGGTTGGTGCCGTCGGTGACGACCTGATCAATGCGGAACTGCATTTCTTCGGTCCGGTTCGTCAGGCGCTGAAGCTCGGCCTCGATCGCGTTCACACGATCCAGCGTGCTGCCCGACACACCGACGGTGGTGCCGCCGGTCGTGGACAATTCGCGTTTCAGCTTTTGCAGCTCGAACGTCAGGACGGACAGGTCCTGACGGATATCGGCCAGCGTAGACGTATCCTGCGCCATGGCCCCACCGGCCATAAGCCCAAGAAAAGACGAAAGAAGTACAGTCCGCGTGATCATGGCTTAGCTAAGCGACCCGATGGAAATGACGGTCACAGCGCGGCGGTTCTTGGCATAGCACGCCTCTTGCGAACAAACCTCGATCGGGCGTTCCTTGCCGTAGGACACGAAGCGCATACGGTTCTGCGCGACGCCCTTGGCGACCAGATATTCCATCACGGCGTTCGCACGACGCGCACCCAGTGCAAGGTTGTATTCCCGTGTGCCCTGCTCGTCGGCGTGGCCTTCGATCACTGCCAGATAGTCGTTGTTGGTCATCAGCCACTGCGCCTGACCGTCCAGCACGCTCTGCGCCTCGGGCGACAGGGTGGACTGGTCTACGGCGAACAGCACGCGGTCACCGATGGTCTGGTTGAAGTATGCGGGCGAACGGGGGTCGTTCGCGCTGCCGGGGATGATGCCCTGATTGATGCCTGCGTTGGCATCCATGCCGGTGCCGTTCATATCGTCAAAGCGGTCTGCACGCGTACAGGCGGTTGCGCCCAGCAGGGCAACCATCAGTGTGGCGTTGATAAGCGTTTTCATGTGTTCTGTCCTGCTCGTTTCGGCCGGAATTTATATGGCCTGATTGTCTTGGTCAGAAATCTAGCACAGCCAGTTGCCCTTGGGAATCCTTGCCGAACATTGTCGGCAAGGCCCTGCCAGCACAATCCTGTGAGGATTTTGCCCTGATCCGTTTATTGCAGCGGGCCCCAGCTTGGGTCCGAGCCGCCCGCCGGTGTTTGCACCCGCTTCAGGTTCCGACCAGAAATATCGACGGAGTAAAGCGCGGATGAGCCGCTGGCGCCTTGGGTTTCACGGGCGAACATCAGCACACGACCGTTGGGCGCCCAAGTGGGACCTTCATCAAGGAAGGACGCGGTCAGAAGGCGTTCTTCCGAGCCGTCGGTGCGCATCACGCCGATGTGGAAGCGGCCTGCGTTCTGTTTGGTGAACGCGATCATGTCACCACGGGGCGACCAGACCGGCGTGCCATAGCGGCCCTCGCCAAAGCTGATGCGGCGCGGTTCGCCGCCAGAGGTGGACATGATGTACAATTGCTGGGTGCCGGAACGGTCGCTTTCGAACACGATCTGCGACCCGTCGGGCGAAAAGCTGGGTGCCGTTTCGATGGACGGGCTGGTTGTCAGCTGGGTGACCTGACCGGACCCGATGTCCATGCGGAACAGATCGGTGTTGGACCCTGTGGTCGCGGAATAGATCAGGCTTTGGCCGTTGGGCGCGAAACGGGGCGCAAAGCTCATCATGCCGCCTTGCGCAGGCAGGATACGGCTTTGGACATCACCGACGTTCAGCACGTGAATGCGCGGCTCTCCTGTCTGATAGCTGGTGTAAATCACGCGCGACCCATCCGGCGAAAAGCGCGGTGCCAGAACAATCGCGCCCGAGCCCGTCAGATACTGAAGGTTCGCACCGTCGTAATCCATGATCGCAAGGCGCTTGGCGCGCTGGTCCTTGGGGCCGCTTTCCGATACGAACACCACACGGCTATCGAAATAACCGGTTTCGCCCGTGATGCGGGAATAAACCTGATCGGCCACTTTGTGGGCCATGCGGCGCACGCCATCGGCGGTGCCGACAAACTGCATCCCCTGCCCGACTTCCGCGCCCGAGAACACGTCATAGACGCGGAATTTCACCACCAACTGGCCATTGGCATTCACATCGGCCGCACCTGTGATCAGCACCTGCGCATTAATCGCCTTCCAGTCTGCGAATTGCACGGGGCTTTGGAAACTGGTGATCTGGCTGATGTGCGCCTCGCGCGGGATTTCACGGAACAGCCCTGTGCCCGTCAGATCAGACGACACCACCTGGCTCAGTTCCTGCGCGAAATTCTGGGCCGCGGCGCTTTCGGCAACAAAGGTGGGGGCTGCAAAGGGCATCGGTTCGATCACACCCTCGGTGATTTCGATCCGCAAAGGCTGGGCCGAGCTGGCTGCCGGTTGAAACAGCAGACCAACGGCCATGACAGCCGCCCCCAAAGTGCAGAGCTTGAAAACGTGACCGAGACCTAACATGGCAAGCCTTTCCAAAGTGCTTTGTCGTTCAACTAGGGTTCAACGCTACAACGACGGTGCCGCAACGCGTGGTGTAATTCGAGTGGGAAAAACATTGCGCATTGCGCATATGTGCCCCGTATGATGCTGCGCCGATCATCTTAGACGCATCCCCGACGGATCAAAGACCATCTCGATCTCTTTCCACTGGGCGTATTTTTCAGCCGGCAGGTCATAGCCATCTCCCTGACAGCGCAGGATCGCTCGTTGGGCCGCTCGGAAGGCCGTATCGACAGCTGAGCCGGATCCGCCAGAGGACGAAACCATCCGAATGGAATCGGCCACGACACGACCTGTGTCCTCCATCTCCATTCCGACGACGACGGTGACGTTGGCAGATTGCGATCCCACATCGATCACCCAACAACGCTGAACGGCAACGCGCAGCGCGTCTTTTTCGCCGCCTGTAATGGGCGGGCCGACCGGAAGGTCAGGTTCAGGCGTGGTGGTGCCACCGGACAGCGCCGAGGCGACCGCATCGGCCACAGCGTCCGCCAACGGATCAGACGCAGGTTCCGGTGTGGTGGTCGCGGTTTCAGTCTGGGCTGGTTCCGGTTCAGGCGCGGGTGCAGGGCGGTTCGGGCGCGCTTGCGGGCGCACGGATGCCGTCGGCGAACCCGAGGGCTGTTCGGCTTCGGTCACGATCTCGGTCGCGGTTTCTTCGGGCGCGGTGGCCTCTTGCGGATCTTGTTCAACAGCCGTGTCGCTGGTGGCATCCTCGGTCACGGCCTGCTGGACCTCTTCGCCAACGGGGGTGTCTTCGGGTTGAGGCGCAACAGGTTCAGCCGCCACGCGCGGCGCGGGGCGCGGCACGGGGCGCGTCGAACGTTCAGGCGCAACAATGACCGGCGCGGGCGCAGGCGGCTTCGCGTCAACAACCTGCGGCACCGGATCAGGTTGCGGCACTGGATCAGGTTGCGGAACAGGCTCGGGTGCAGGTTCCGGCGTTGGCGCAGGTTCGGGGGCCGGTGTCGGCGTTGGGGTCGGCTGCGGTTCGGGTTCCGGTGCGGGTGGCGTTGGTTCGGGCGTGGGTTCGGGTTCTGGCGTGGGCGGCGCGGCCACGTCTACTGTGGCCTCGGGCAAGGCCGCAGGCTGCGACAGAGCTGCGAACTCTGCCTCGGACAGGATCGACACGTCGGCCACTTCGACCGGATCGGGGTTGGGCCGGAACAGGTCGCCGAACAGCACAAACAGCACAAGTGCCGCGTGCCCTGCCGCCGATATTTTCATACCCGTGTTCATGCCGGAAAACCTCAGTTCCCCGCCCCGTCAAGCGTCGGGCCGCCAATATCCGTGACCAACCCGATAGACGAAAATCCGCCCGCATTCAGCGCGCCCATGATCTGGGCCACGGTTTCATAGGGAACCGAGCCGTCTGCCCGCAGATACACACGGTCGTCGGCGCGTTCCGTCGCAATTGCGCGCAGGCGGTTGACCAGATCGGAACGGTCCACTTCGGTCGTCTGGATCATGACAACGCCACTGGCATCGATGGTGACAGTCAGCGGTTCTTCGTTGTCCGACGGCAGCGATGTCGCCGCCGTTTTCGGCAGTTCGACCGGCACGCCGACCGTCAGCAAAGGCGCGGCCACCATGAAGATGATCAGCAACACCAGCATCACGTCCACAAACGGCGTGATGTTGATTTCCGACATGGGACGGCTGCTGCCGCCACTGCGCCGGCGACGTCTGCGGCTTCCGCCGCCTCCGCCAGAATTGACAACCCCTGCCCCCATGGATCAGGCGTCCAACTGGCGCGACAGGATGGTTGCGAATTCGTCGGCAAAGGCCTCGTACCCGCCGATGATACGGTCACTGTCGGCAGACAGCTTGTTGTAGAACACAACCGCTGGAATCGCGGCCAGAAGGCCCAGACCTGTGGCCAGAAGCGCCTCGGCGATACCGGGCGCCACGACGGCAAGGTTTGTGTTCTGCTGCTGAGCGATTTCGATGAAGGCATGCATGATGCCCCAGACGGTGCCGAACAGACCAACGAAGGGCGCTGTGGAGCCGACGGTCGCCAGAACCGGCAGCCCGCGTTGCAGATCTTCGGCCTCTTTCTGGATGGCAACATCCATCGACCGGTCGATCCGCGCCTGTGCGCCTGCAATCAGCCCGCCGTCCTGCCGGTGCGATCTGCGCCATTCGGTCATACCCGAGGCAAAGACCCGTTCGGAATGACCAGCGGGTTCAGGCCCGATCTGTTCATAGAGTTCATCCAGAGGCTCGCCCGACCAGAACGCTCGATCAAAGGCTTCGGCCTCGGCGCGTGCATTGCGGTAGCTGATCATTTTCTGGATGATGATGGACCAAGACCAGAAGGATGCCAGAACCAGCATCAACATCACCAGTTTAACAGTCAGGGTCGCGCGCGCAAAAAGCGCCCACATGGAGAAGTCGATCTCCTGTGCCAGCGCAAGGGTTTCTGTTTCCATTAGCCTGCTCTTTCCAACTCAAGCCTCTTTCGGGCCGTTAATTGCAGGCAGGAATACAGGAATACGAGAGATAAAGCCAACACATTGGCGAGAGCGGCTGTAATCAGTGCAGTTGCAAGCGGATATTTGCCGGAAGCCGCGCGGGATGGCCCGACAGGCTGACGCAGACAATCGTCACCTCGGCCTGAAACAGCAGTTCTTCGTCGCGGCGGATTTCCTGATGCATGATCAGACGCGCCCCTGTGACGGCGCGTGTTTCGGTGTGCACCGTCAGGCGATCATCGAATTTGGCAGGGTGCAGATAGTCGGCCTCGACGCGGCGCACGGCGAAAACAATGCCGTCCTCATCCCGCATTTTCAGCTGGTCGATGCCCAGTTGCAGAACCCAGTCAGACCGCGCCCGTTCGATATAGCGCAGGTAGTTGGCGTAATAGACGATGCCCGCCATATCCGTGTCTTCATAGAACACGCGCACTGGAAATGTGTGTGACATGGCAGACCCCCTAAACCGTTGTGGCGCACCCTAAGCGCGCGGTGTGACAGTCGCAAGACGACTAGGCTGGGCGATCTGCCTGAAGGCGGGCGAACAGGCGCAGCGCATGGGACGGGTCTTGCGCCATGGACGGCAGGATCGGATCGTAGGCCGCGCGCAGCAGGCCGGCGATGTCGGGGCGCAGGATCACCGCGCCGTTTTCCACCTGCCCCAAAGGCGAGCGGTCTTTGAACGCGGTGTCGGACCACAGCAGCATGGATTGCACCACTTGCGACAGCGCCAGCGTATCAGCAGGCACTGCTGACAGGTTCTTGTCCATCCGCAGGAAGATAAAACAGGCCTTGATCGCGCCGTCTTCGTCAAAGCGGAAGATGCGGTACTGGTTGGCCTCGGCCTTTTCCAGACGCTCGACCAGCGGCTTCAGATCGGGGATCATCCGGTCAAGGTCGGGCACCTCGGGCAACTCGGACCAATCACGGAAAAAGAAGACCATGACGTTGGCGCCCAGTTCGGGGTCCGTTTCGGCCATCTTGTGACCGGACAGGGCACAGACGGCCTCGAACGCGCCTTTGACGACAGACAGGGTTTCGTCGGCCACGCCGAACACGATCGGGGATAGCGGACGCCCCCAGCGCGCAAACAGAAAGCTGCCGTCGCTGCGGGTGAAATGGGCTTCGATGTCTTTCGGATCCATTGCCAAACCTCTGCCTTTGGGCGTTGGCGGCGATGTCGCATTCTTGGGGCCGAAGGGCAAGGGTTGGCTATTTGCCGAACAAATCCGTTTGCCCCGCAGGTTTCGGCATCGGCAGCCCCAGATGCGCCCACGCCTTTTGCGCCAGCATCCGACCACGGGGCGTTCGCTGGATCAAACCCTGTTGCAGCAGGTAAGGTTCAATCACCTCTTCCAGCGCATCGCGGCTTTCGGACAGGGCGGCGGATAGGGTTTCGATCCCCACAGGCCCGCCCGCATAGTTTTCCGCGATCAGCGACAGGTAACGACGGTCGGCACCGTCCAGACCCAGTTGATCAACGCCCAGACGGGTCAGCGCGTTGTCGGCCAGTTCGCGGGTGACAACACCGTCGCCTTCGACGATGGCAAAGTCCACCACGCGGCGCAGCAGGCGGCCCGCGATACGCGGTGTCCCGCGCGCACGGCGGGCGATTTCGCGCGCGCCGTCGGGATCAGAGCGCACGCCCAGCTTTTCCGCGTTGCGCGACACGATGTGGTTCAGCTCATCCACCGTGTAGAACTGCAGCCGGGTTGGAATGCCGAAACGGTCGCGCAACGGCGTGGTCAGCAGGCCCAAACGTGTGGTCGCGCCGACCAGCGTGAAGGGCTGCAATTCGATCCGCACGGTCCGCGCGGCGGGGCCTTCGCCGATCACCAGATCAAGCTCGAAGTCCTCCATCGCGGGATAGAGCACTTCTTCCACCGCCGGATTGAGACGGTGGATTTCGTCGATAAACAGAACATCCCGCGCCTCAAGGTTGGTCAGGATCGCGGCCAGATCACCCGCCTTGGCCAGAACCGGCCCAGATGTCATGCGGAAGTTCACACCCAATTCCCGCGCCATGATCTGCGCGAGCGTGGTTTTGCCCAATCCCGGCGGGCCGTGGAACAGAGTGTGATCCATCGCCTCTTGCCGCTGACGGGCGGATTGCAGGAAGATGCGCAGGTTGGCCCGCGCTTCGGCCTGACCGACGAAATCATCCAGCGTCTGCGGGCGCAGGGCGCGGTCGCGATCCTCGGGCAGTGGATCGGGGCGCAATGTGGGATCAGAGTCTTGCATATCGTGCCCTTAGGATTTCGGAGCCAGCAGCTTCAGCGCGGCGCGGATCAAGGCGGAGGTGTCCGCCTCGGGGTTTTCGCCAGCAGCCTGCGCCACAGCGCCCGCCGCCTCACCCGGAGCATAACCCAGATTACCAAGCGCCGACAGCGCCTCGGCCTGTGCCGACTGGTTGGGTTTCGGTTTGGGCGCTTTGGGGGCTGGCGTGGCCGGTTCGATTACTGCGTCATCTTCAGGCAGAACAGGGGCCGCAGTGGGTTCGGCAGTCCCCATGGCCATGACGGCAGGTGCCTTGTCCTTAAGCTCGATCACAACGCGCTGCGCGGTTTTCGGGCCGATGCCCTTGGCCGCTTTGACCGAATTCCAGTCACCCAAAGCAATCGCGCGGCTGACGCCGTCGGGGCCAAGCGTGCCCAGAATGGCCAGCGACGCCTTTGCACCGACGCCCTGCACGCTCATCAACAATCGATGCCATTCCTTTTCCACCAGCGTCGGAAAGCCGAACAGCTGCAAAAGGTCTTCGCGCACCAGAAGATCGGTGAACAGCGCCACGGCCTCGCCCACACCGGGCAAGGACGCCATCACACGATCCGAGCAATAGACAACATAGCCCACGCCACGCACGTCGATCAGAACGTGATCCATGGCCTTATATTCGATACGCCCCGCAATCCGGCCAATCATGCCGCACCCCCGACAACCTTGGGCGCAGCGGGCGCCCGCATGTAATACGCATGGCAAATCGCAATCGCCAAAGCATCGGCCGCGTCCGGACTTTCGATCTGGACGCCAGGCAATTGCATTTTCACCATGTGATTGATCTGGTTTTTGTCGGCATGGCCAACACCCACCACGGTTTTCTTGACCTTGTTCGGGGCGTATTCCCCGATCTCCAAGCCGAACTGCGCAGGCACCAAGACGGCAATCGCCCGCGCCTGCCCCAGTTTCAGCGTTGCGACAGCGTCCTTGTTCACAAAGGTCTGTTCGACCGCCGCCGTTTCAGGCGCATATTGCTGGAAGATACCGGTCAGTTGCTGATGCAGCGACAAAAGACGCGGGGCCAGATCGCCCGCCGAGGTATGCAAAGTGCCGTTGGCCACATGGCGCAAACGGACGCCATCAGCCTCGATCACGCCCCAACCGAGATTCCTTAACCCCGGATCAATGCCGATTACCCTGATCACTGCCGCCTCTCATGTGCTTTTGGATGAAGTAGCACGAAAGGAGAACATTCGCCAAGCGCAAAGCGCGGGTCGGCAAATTGCCAAGACGCCCGCCAAGACAGCAGCGCAAAATGACGAATTGCATCGTCACTTTGTATTTTCGTAAATATTTCTGTTACTTAAGTGTGATGCTGCTATGCAGAAAATGCATCTGGGCTATGCAAAAACTCGGGCTTGTTGGTTTACAAACTGCGCAATATTTGGGCGGCAGACGAATAAATACCCCCATAAAATCAGCATCCGGAAAACCATCATGGCTTTTTTTGACACAACACGTACTTCACTCGCCCCGACCGGCCTTGCCAACGGCATCGGTTCGCTTTTCGTATCCGCGTTCGGCACAGCCAGCCACTGGAACGACGTCCGCCGCACACAGCGCGCCCTGTCGCAGCTGTCTGACCGTGAACTGGAAGACATCGGCCTGACACGCGCCGACATCGCAAAGGTCGCGCGCCGCGCCTAAGCCCGTCGCGCCTTTGGGGGGACGCAAAAAGCCCGCACTCTGGACAAGAGTGCGGGCTTTCTACGTGAATGACTACGCTTCAGAGAATGTTGGAGAACACACTCGCTAACTGAGAGGTTACCGGGTCGGGTGCCATGATAAACGCGCCAACCTTTTCAGCCAGATTTCCGCTGGCTAGGGAATCGACGTGGCTAAGGTAGTCGACCTCGCCAAGATACGTCTGAAACAGAACCTTCATGCCAAACAGAAATGCGATGAAAAACACGAATGGACCACGCATTGACGTCGTGGAAAGAACCGTGGGTTTTTGAATGAAAACCCCGTTTTCGTCCACTTTCGTACGATAGCCAAAGGCCATTTTACGATGTTTTTTTCGCACCTGTTTATGGCGCTTTGCAAAAGCAGCAGCACTATTTTGCATCGTTACCTCGAACCAACGGTCCCCACCGCCTGTTGGATTTAATTAAAATCCTAATCGGGCAGAAGTGCGGCTGGATTCAGGCAAATAAGCGGATGCTCAGGCCTTATCGGCTTTAATCAAGGTTAACGTTGTCCACTCGCCGATTTCCTCGCGGAAATGCACAACCACCCCGTGTTTGCTGTACTCATCCACAACTTCATCCGCCTGTTCATTCAGGATTCCGGACAAAATCGCATAGCCGCCGTCCTGCAAGTTTTTGCCCATATCAGGGGCCAAATCGATCAGCGGGGCCTTAAGGATATTGGCGAAAATAAGATCGTAGGGCGCTTTATCCTGTAGCGCATCTGCACCAAATCCAGCGGCCTCGAGACAATTCACACGGCCTTCCAGATCGTTTGCGCGCACGTTGGCCTCGGCCACTTCAACGGCCACAGCATCGATATCGGACGCCAGAACCGTTTCCGGCCAGACCCGTGCAGCCGCCATCGCCAGAACAGCCGTGCCACAGCCGATATCCAGCACGTTCTTGCAGCGCACGCCTTCGTTCAGCAGACGGTCCAGACCGCGCAGACAGCCCTGTGTCGTGCCGTGGTGGCCGGTACCAAAGGCCATCGCAGCCTCGATCAGCAGGGGTTCCGCGTCTGCGGGCACCTTGTCGGCATCGTGGCTGCCGTAGACAAAGAACCGGCCCGCTTCGACCGGCACCAGTTCGCGGCGCACCTTGGCGACCCAATCGGTGTCGGGCAGTTCCGACACCACAAAGGGTTTTGCGTTGAACGCCACCGCCAGCAAAGCCAGTTCGGCGTCATCGGGTGCTTCGTCTTCGAAATAGCCGCCCACTTCCCAGATGCCTGCGCCGTCTTCGATTTCGAAGACGCCAACGCCTGTGGGTTCAGGCCAAAGGTTTTCCATCGCGCGACCCAATGCCTCTGCGCCTTCGCGCCCTGGAAGGGTGGTGAATGCGGTGTAGGTGGTCATGGCTTTGGCCCTTTACGGTCAAGAACGGTTTCGCGGGCTTCTTCCACGCCGCGCAGGTTTTCACAAGCGCCGCGATTATTCCGCAGGTGCAGGCAGCGGACGCGACAACACGGTTTCACGACCCGGTTCCGGATGACGTGGGATCAACAGCGCCAGACCGAGAGAGGTCAGCGCCATGCCGGATGCCATCAGGAACACCAACTGCGGCGATTGCAGCCAGAGATAGCCCAAAAGCGCAGGCAGGAAGACCGCCGCGATGTGGTTGATGGTAAAGGCCACCGCCGCCGTTGGCGCGATATCACCCGGATCGGCGATCTTCTGGAAATAGGTTTTCAGCGCCAAGGCCAGTGCAAAGAACAAGTGGTCCAGCACATACAGAACCGCCGCCAGCACAACACCCCAGCCGAACCAGTAGATACCGCCATAGGCAAGGAACACGGCAGCCAGACCCACGTATTCAAACACCAGCGCATTGCGTTCACCGAAACGATGCACGGCATGGCCCATCAGGGGGGCAAAAATCATATTAGCGATCAGGTTGATCAGATAAAGCGCCGTCACCTCGTGCACGTCAAAGCCAAAGCGTTCGACCATCATGAAGCCTGCGAAAACCACAAAGATCTGGCGGCGCGCACCGGCCATGAATTGCAGTAGGTAATACAGCCAGTACCGGCGGCGCAGGACGAATTTCTTGACCTGCGGATTGGGGGCTTCGAACTGCGGGAAGGCCAGAATGCAATAGGCCACAATGACAATCGTCATGCCGCCCGAGGCAAGGTAGACAAGGTTATAGCTGAGATCGAGGCTTTCCCACGTCATCACGATCAGCACATAAGCCACCAGCGTCGCGGCGGATGCGGCGGCCACCAGTTGGCCCAACACCTGAGGCGCGCGGTTCTTCGGCAGCCATTGTAGCTGCAAAGACTGGTTCACCGTTTCGTAATAGTGAAAGCCGATCGACGACAGCATGGTGATCGTCAGGATACCGCCCATTGACGGGAACCATGCCGTGACCGCCGTTGCCGCCCCCAGCATCAACAGCGCGACCATGGCCAGAACCTGTTCGCGCATAAACATGATCACGACAATCACACCGACTGCCAGAAACCCGGGAATTTCGCGAACGGTGTGCAGCCAGCCAATGTCAGAGCCGTCGAAATCGCCCACTTCGATGACAAAGTTGTTCAGCAGCGCTGACCATGTCGAAAAGCTAAGCGGCATGGCAATCGCCATGAGGAACAATAGCGTCACGGGCCGCTGCCAGAACGGCAGCGTGCGGGCGTCATCAAGGGGAACAATACGGGCCATGCGTTTGCTTTACGCCGATTGTTGCCCCTTGGCGAGTGCTGAAATTCAGCCCGAGAAGCGGTAATTCACATCTGCAAAGCTGTCGCGCGGGAAGCCGTAGAGAAAGCGCAAACCATCAGGGCCTGCAACCACATCATGTTCGGCGTTTTCAGGGATATAAAGCGCGATGCCGGACGCCAGTTCGTGTGCCACGCCATCAATTGTGACTATGCCGGACCCGGACAGACCGAAGTAGAACTCAGACGGATCATGGCGGTGTGCGCACAGCGTGCCTTCGGGGCCGAATTCAGCGACCCCCAGGACCATGCCGGACGTCTGCGTGCGGTCAGCCGAAAACAGCGTGCGCCAAAGTACCGTGCCAAACGCGGGGTCTTCGCCGCCCTCAAGGGGCGCATGCGCCGCATTGGACACGACAGGCATTGCCGCCATGACCGCTGCGAAATCGGTTTCGACTGTGTGTACCTCGCCTGCCGGCATGTCGACGACGGGCATATCTTCGTTGGAATAGTCCATGCCGCATCTCCCATTGCAGCGTGAATTGTCCAAACAGGCTAATCGAATCACGACGTGTCGCACTTGCCTATGCGCGACACGTTTTTGTCGTTTTGAGCCTTAGGCCCGGATGCGCCAACCGGTGCGGAAAATCCACCAGATCACGCCCATGCAGATGACGGTAAAGCCGCCAATCGCCAGAAGGCTGACAAAGATCGGCACATCCGCCAGCCCGTAGAATGACCAGCGGAAGCCCGAAATCAGGTAGACCACCGGATTGAACAGGGCGACCGTCTGCCAGAATGGCGGCAACATCGAGATTGAATAGAACGCCCCGCCAAGGAAGATCAGCGGCGTCACGACCAGCAAAGGCACCAGTTGCAGCTGTTCAAAGTTGCTGGCCCAGATGCCGATGATGAAGCCCATCAACGAAAAGCTGAGACAGGTCAGCAGCAGGAACGACAGCATTGCCAAGGGGTGCGCGATTTGCAGGTCCACAAACAGCGCGGCGGTTCCCAAGATCACGATCCCGATAAACAACGCCTTGGTCGCGGCGGCCCCGACAAAGCCCATCACGATTTCAAGGAAATTGATGGGGGCAGACAGGAATTCGTACATCGTCCCGATGAATTTCGGGAAATAGATGCCGAAGGACGCGTTGGAAATCGCCTGCGTGATCACCGATAGCATCACCAGACCCGGCACGATGAACGCCCCATAGCTGACACCTTCGACCTGATCGATGCGGCTGCCGATGGCTGCACCGAAGACCACGAAATAGAGCGATGTCGAGATAACGGGCGAAATAAAGCTTTGCGCGAGGGTGCGGAAGAAACGCGCCATTTCGAACTTGTAGATGGCTGCGATAGCGGTCCAGTTCATGCCGCGTCCTCCTTGTTTTCGGTATTGTGGACAAGGTCGACAAAGATATCTTCCAGCGACTTCTGGCGCGTCTGAATATCGCGCACATTCAGCCCTTCGGCGGTCAGCGCGGCGATCAAGCGGGCGATGCCCGTGCGTTCCGCGGCGGTGTCATAGGTATAGACCAGCGACGCGCCATCGTCACACAGGTCCAGATCGAAGTCCGCCAGCGCTTCAGGAAGCTCGGACAGCGATTGCTGCAATTCGATGCACAGCTGCTTCTGTCCCAAACGCTGCATCAGCGCGTCTTTTTCCTCGACCAGCAACAGCTGACCGCCCGAGATCACACCGATCCGGTCGGCAATTGCCTCGGCCTCTTCAATATAGTGGGTGGTCAGGATGATAGTCACGCCATCGGCGCGCAGTTCTTCGACGATCTCCCACATGTCGCGACGCAATTCCACATCGACGCCAGCGGTGGGTTCATCCAGAAACAGCACGCGCGGATCATGGGACAGCGCCTTGGCGATCAGCACGCGGCGCTTCATACCGCCGGACAATTCGCGAATGGCCGAGTTGCGTTTGTCCCAAAGCGACAGGCGGCGCAAAATCTGTTCGATGCGCGCGTCATCGCGCGGCTTGCCGAACAAACCACGGGAATAGCGCACCGTGTTGATGACCTTTTCAAACGGCTCGAGGTTGATTTCCTGCGGCACCAAGCCAACCATCGTGCGCGCTGCGCGGTAGTCGGTGATCACATCGTGACCACCCACACGGACGTGCCCGCCCGTCGGCGTCACCAATCCGCAGATCGTGGAAATCAGCGTTGTCTTACCCGCGCCATTGGGGCCAAGCAAAGCCAGAATCTCACCCTTCTCGATAGTCAGAGTGACACCTTTCAGCGCCTCGAAGCCGCCATCATATATTTTTCGGACGTCATCGATTTCGACCATTCCAGCCATACGCCACCTCACTTTCCAGACGCGCACTCTACCAATGCTTAATTCTTTAGCAATGCGCACTAACGCAGAGCTAACGTGCATTTCGGTTTAGTCGTTCCAGACAACAAACATTAACAGACGCATGACGACAGAGATTTATACAAACCGGCCAGCCGCTGGGATCGCGCTTGTGATTATCGGGATCATCGCGATTTCGGTAAACGACATGCTGGTCAAATGGTTATCAGCGGACTACCCGCTACACGAAATCATCGCGATCCGGTCGTTTATCGGACTGACGTTGATCATGGCCTTTCTCCGGTTTGACGGGGGGCTAACGTCACTGCGAACGCGCACGCCGGTGATCCATATCCTGCGCGGGCTGTGCATCGTGATGGCCAACCTAACCTTTTACGCCGCTGTCGCGGTCATGCCCTTGGCGCAGGTCACGGCGCTTTTCTTTGTGGCGCCGCTGTTCATCACCGTCCTGTCCGTGTTCTTGCTAAAAGAAGCGGTTAGCGCCGCCAGCATCGTAGCGGTTTGCGTGGGATTTCTGGGCGTTATGGTGATGCAGCGGCCATGGGGATCGGGCGACGCCGACACGCCGACGCTGGTCTTTTTCCTGCCGATCATGGCTGCGTTTCTCTACGCCCTGACCCAGACACTGACGCGCAAACTGGGCCTGACCACGCGGGCCTCTGCGATGGCGGTTTATACGCAATCGATCTTTCTGATCATCTGCGCCTCGATGTTCCTTGTGGCGGGCGACGGGCGCTTTGCGGCAAACACCACGAATGAAAGCCTGCTATTCATCGTCAAACCGTGGATCGTGCCCCCGACAGAGGACCTTTTGATCCTTGCGCTTCTGGGCGTTCTTTCCGCCGTCACGGTGTTCACCCTGACGCAATCCTACAGACTGGCCAAAGCCGCCATCATCGCACCATTTGAATATATCGGCATGCCCTTGGCCATCCTGTTGGGGTGGCTGGTCTTCGGCGAATGGCCCACGATCGAGGTCTGGATCGGCTGCGCCCTGATCATCGGCGCGGGGCTTTATGTTCTGGCACACCAGAAAGCCAAGCCGCGCCCCCGACCGAAAGTCAGCACCTGAGCGCGACTTACATGCCGCGTACAGTGTCGATCATCAGTTTAACGTTTTCAGGGTCCGCATCGGGGGTAATGCCGTGGCCAAGGTTGAAGATGTGCGGGCCATTGCGGAACGCTTCAACCACACGCTTGGTTTCAGCCACCAGCGCATCGCCGCCTGTCACCATATGGGACGACGCCAGATTGCCCTGAACACAGCCCGACACCTGAACATGCTCGGCCGCCCATTCCGGCGTAACGCTATCATCAATGGCCACACAGTCGGCACCAGTTGCCTGATGGAAGCCGATGTAATGATCTCCGGCCTGACGCGGGAAGGCGATGACCGGCAGG
This sequence comes from Thalassococcus sp., assembly GCF_982780845.1. NCBI lineage: Bacteria > Pseudomonadati > Pseudomonadota > Alphaproteobacteria > Rhodobacterales > Roseobacteraceae > Thalassococcus > Thalassococcus sp. Next base: position 59,563 of record NZ_CEYADA010000013.1, on the reverse strand, counting down.
TCAGGGAAACGCGACTTCAGTTCAGAGGTGATAATCCGCGCCGGTTCCTGCGCGTATTTGATGAAATCATCCCCCTTCAGCGACCCCGCCCAGCTGTCGAAGATTTTGACAACCTCGGCACCGGCCTTCACCTGCTCGGTCAGATAATCAATCGTGGATTCCGTCAGGCGGTCGATGATCTTTTCGAACAGCGCACGGTTTTCTTCTTTCAACGCGTGGGCCGGTCCCTGATCCGGCGTACCGCGACCGGCGATCATATAAGTGGCAACCGTCCATGGCGCGCCGGCAAAACCGATCAGCGTGGTTTCCTCGGGCAGTTCGCGGCGCAGGATGCGCACGGTTTCGTAAACAGGGTTCAGCGTATCATGGATCATCTCGCCGCGACCCAGCTTATCGAAATCCGCATCCGACGTGATCGTCGATAAACGCGGTCCTTCGCCGGTCACGAACCACAGATCCGCGCCCAGCGCCTGCGGCAGCAACAGGATGTCGGCAAACAGGATCGCCGCGTCGAACCCGTAGCGGCGGATCGGCTGCAGCGTAACCTCGGCCGCCCGTTCGGAGTTATAGCACAGCGACAGAAAGTCGCCCGCCTCGGCCCGTGTTGCGCGATATTCCGGCAGATAGCGACCCGCCTGCCGCATCATCCAGATCGGCGGTGTGGGCAGCGTTTCGCCTTTCAGAGCGCGCAGGATGGTTTTGGTCATGAGGGCCTCCTAAAGTGTTGTGACCGTGGTCCAATGTCCGTCCCCACATGTCAAGGCCGGTTGTCAGCCCGAAATGACGCAGCTAATGCTGTCGCATGAACATTCAGCTACCGACTCCCGACAGCCCGCTTCGTATCGGCACCCGCGGTTCGCCGCTGGCCGTGGCGCAAGCCCACGAAACCCGCGACCGTCTGGCCGCCGCCCATGATCTGACCCACAACTGCTTTGAAATTGTGGTGATCAAGACGACCGGCGATGACCGCAGCCTGATCGACGCGGATCGTCCGCTGAAAGAGATCGGGAACAAAGGTCTGTTCACCAAGGAAATCGAAGAGGCGATGCTGGACAGCCGCATCGACATCGCGGTCCATTCGTCCAAAGACCTGCCCACGGTTCAGCCTGACGGCCTGATCGTCGATTGCTTCCTGCCCCGCGAAGACGTGCGCGATGCGTTTATTTGCGAAGACTACGACACAATCCACGATCTGCCCCAAGGCGCGGTTGTAGGCACATCGTCGCTTCGCCGCCGCGCGCAACTTTTGCACCGCCGCCCCGATCTTCAGGTCGTCGAATTCCGCGGCAACTTGCAAACCCGCCTGAAAAAGCTGAATGACGGCGTGGCCTGCGCGACCTTCCTTGCGATGGCGGGCCTGAACCGTCTGCGTATGGACAGCGTTCCGAAACGCGCCATTTCGCCCGACGACATGCTGCCTGCGGTGGCCCAAGGCGCCATCGGCATCGAACGCCGCATCAGCGATGAGCGCGCCAAGGCGATGCTGGACGCAATCCACGACGCGGACACCGCCACGCGGCTTGATGCGGAACGCAGCTTTCTTGCTGAACTCGACGGCTCTTGCGAAACGCCCATCGCGGCGCTGGCGGAACTGGACGGCGACACGATCACCCTGCGCGGAGAGGTTCTTCGCCCCGATGGTACCGAGGCCATTGCGGACAGCCTGACAGGCCCTGCGGAAGACGCCGCCACCATCGGCCGCACGCTGGCCAAATCGCTGCTTGATCGCACAGGCCCCGGTTTCTTCGACTGGATCGAAAAGCCAACCGCCTAAGGCGCCTGCTGACCTGATTCCAATTTGCACCTGATAAAGCCCCGATCACATCTGTGGTCGGGGCTTTTTGTGTACAACGGCATCCAGAGTATCCGGTATTTCAACAGAAACGCGGGCGTTTAGACGCGCGAATCCAGTGCGTTTTTTGACGGAATACAGCCAAAAGTATCAGGTATTGCGCCATACCTTTCCAAAGCCAGCTTTCACGCACAGAGTTTCGCTGGGGAACCACCACTACACCATTTGATCACCACGCAGGAAACACACGCTGTTCCTGTGCCGGTCGAAGTTTGCCTGCGCGGAGGAGGCGCACACTTATGGACGGAAACACCCGGTTGCACGATACGCCCGATTGGATTGCGAACATCACGATCCAAGAGTTGGAAAATAACCCGTATCCTTTTTACGAACGCCTGCGGAAAGAAGCTCCGGTTGCCTTTGTTCCGGCACTAGGACTTTACATCGCTTCCACCAAAGAAGCCTGTCGTGCGATCGCCAAGGATGGCGAAACATGGGGCGGATTTATCTCGCCTGCGGGCGGGCGCACCTTTGGTCATCCCAACGTTCTGAACGTAAACGGACCCGAGCACAAAGAACTGCGCTGCATGGTCGATCCGGCGCTTCAGCCGCGCGCGGTTGATGGCTATGTCGAAGACCTCGTTCGCCCGATTGCCCGCCGCTATGTCGAAGCCATCGAAGACAAGGGCGCGGCCGATCTGGTTGAAACCTTCTGCGAACCGGTCAGCGTGCGCGCATTGGGCGACTTGCTGGGCCTGCAATCCGTCAGATCGGACAAGCTGCGCGAATGGTTCCACAAGCTGTCGGTATCCTTCACCAATGCGGCCGTCGACGAAAACGGCGATTGGGCCAACCCCGAGGGCTTTAAACCGGGTGACGAGGCACGTGCCGAAATCCGCGAAGTTGTCGATCCGCTGCTGGATAACTGGGAAAAGAACCCCGATGACAGCGCCCTGTCGCACTGGCTGCATGATGGTATGCCCGAAGGCAAGACCCGCGACCGCGAACGCATCTACCCGACACTGTTCGTCTTTCTGCTGGGCGCGATGCAAGAACCCGGTCATGCCATGGCTTCGACCATCGCGGGACTTTGGACCAACCCCGAACAGTTCGAACGCGTCATCGACAACCCGAAACAGATCCGTCGGGCGATTTCCGAAAGCCTGCGCTGGACCTCGCCGATCTGGTCGGCTGTGGCACGACAGGCGAAAAAGGACACCACCGTTGCGGGCGTCGATCTGCCTGCCGGTTCGGTGGTGATGCTGTCCTACGGATCGGCCAACCACGACTCCAACGACTATGACGCGCCGTCCAAGTTCGACATGGATCGCAAACCGGTGCCGCATATCGCCTTCGGTGCGGGTTCACACGCCTGTGCGGGCACCTACTTTGCCTCTGAAGTCTGCCGGATCGGGCTGGAAGAACTGTTCGAAACCATTCCCAATCTGGAACGGGACGAAACCAAGGAAATCGACTTCTGGGGTTGGGGCTTCCGCGGCCCGAAAGAGCTGCACGCAAAGTGGGAGGTCTAAGCCCTATGGCGTTCAAGATTTCTTTGAACGATGGCGAAAGGTCCGCGCTTGCATGCGCGGACCAATCCCTGCTGGATGCCTTTCTGCGGGAAGGCATCTGGTTGCCACACAACTGCACCCAAGGCACTTGTGGCAGCTGCAAGTGCCGTGTTGACGCCGGATCGTTCGATCATGGCGGTGCGCCCTTTGACACGCTGACACAGGAAGAACGCGACGCGGGCATTGTTCTGGCCTGTCAGGCACGCGCACAATCCGACATGCTGATCGAACCGCTGGCCGAGATCGACGACAGCGTCACCCATCACCCGATGCGCGACGTGTCAGGCCGGATTGCGGTGCTAGAGGATATCGCCCGCGACACCCGCCGTCTGGTGATCGAACTGGACGCCGAGATGCCGTTTCTTGCGGGGCAATATGCCGAACTGAACGTGCCCGGCACCGATGTTTGGCGGCAGTATTCCATGGCCAACGCGCCATCCGAAACGCGAGGCCTAGAATTCCATATCAAACGCACCCCCGGCGGTCTGGCAACGGATGGATGGCTGTTCAAATCTGCGTCCGTTGGCGACCAAGTCGATATGAAGGGCCCTTTGGGCAACTTCGGCCTGTTCGAAGCACAAGACGACCCCGCCATCCTGATTGCGGGCGGAACGGGTCTGGCACCGATGAAATCCATCGTGCTCCATGCGCTTGCGCATGATCTGATCCCCGAGATTTTCCTGTACCACGGCGGGCGCGCTCAGGCGGACCTGTATGACGTCGACTTTTTCCGCGCGTTGGATGCCGAACACCCCCGCTTCCATTATCGACCCTGCCTGTCCGAGAAAGCGTGGCAGGAACGGTCGGGCATGGTGACTGATTGCGTGCTGGAAGACTTCAGCAGTTGCAAAGGCATGTCGGCCTATCTGTGCGGCCCGCCCGCCATGGTCGAGGCCGCTGGCAAAGCGCTGAAACGCCGCCGCCTGCCGCCCCGCCGGACCTTCAAGGAAGAATTTACAGAGGCCGCCAAGATCGCGGCGGAATGAGGAGAACAACATGCATACATTGATGGTGCTTTACGGCCAGCCGACAGATCCCGAGGCCTTCCGCCGCTACTATACCGACACGCACCTGCCGATTGCGCAGGCACTGCCCGGGGCAAAGAACCTGCGATATACCCTGAACCTTCAGGGACCAGAGGGTGCCGCCCCCTTCATTGCCAAGTTCGAAGCCGATTTCGACAGCGCGGAGGCGATGGGCGCTGCTTTGGCCTCGCCCGAGGGGGAGGCCGCCAAAGCCGACACCGCGAATTTCGCCACAGGTGGTTTGGAAATCCTGCACTACGCGTCGTGATCCGGCCCGAGAAGGACGGCGCGCGACCGAACATATGCGCAAAATAACAAAGGTCGGATCGGCAGCCCCGATCCGACAGCTTTACTCAGGGACGCGGAACGTCAGGCTGGCCCAGATCGATTCCCAAGCAGCATCGCCTTCTGCCTGAACCTCAAGTTCGCGCAGCAGCACGGAATCCACCAGATACTCGACGCCTGCCTCAACCGGCAGGACAACGCGGCCCTCGGCATCCGTGCGGTACTGGCTCACAACCACCTCATCGCCGGACCGTGCAAACAGTTCGACCTGTTCGTTCGCGCGCGGCGCGCCCTGATACAGAACGCGCACGGGAAATCCGGCACTCAGATCATCGGTATAAGGATTGGCTTCTGCCACGATCTCGATCTCGAGCCCGACCTCGCGGTCCGCGCCCTGCCCGTTTCCAACTGCCACCAGCGATTTGCCAAAGCGCGTATAGCTTTCGCGCACCTTCTGGCCTGACAGGCCACGCTCTTCCAGACGGTCCAAAGCCCAGGTGAAATCCTTGTGCTTGGTGAAATTCACGAATTTCTCGAATTCGTTGTAGGTCAGATCATAGGCGCGGGTCTGGTGTACGATGACAGCCAGCCCTTCCTGCCCGACCGCCATATTCATCGCAGGCCGATCACCAGCGCGCCCGTCGACTGCCATCACTTCGTCTCCCATGACCACGTCAAAGCGGGTAAAGTTCGGCGGGATATAGGCGTAGGACGAGCCTTTGAAATTATCGCCCACCCGTAGATGGACAAGGATCGGTTCATCTGGCGCGACGCGGTAGGTTTCGGGCGAAATCCAGAACTCATGCGCCCACAAAGACTGCGGCAAGGCCAAAGCCATCCCCAGTAACATTCCCCGCCATCGCGCCATTTTGCTTACTCCGCTGAACGGCAAACCTGCCGTTGATGTCCCAGACCTTCGACGGTCAGTTCCATCACATCACCGTCTTTCAGGAACATAGGCGGGTTTTTCCCCATGCCCACCCCGGGCGGTGTGCCTGTGGCAATCACATCGCCGGGCATCAGCGTCATGAACTGGGTCAAGTGCGCGATGATCTGCGGCACTTTGAAGTGCATCGTGTTGGTCGATCCATCCTGCTGGATTTCACCATTCACCGAACAGGTCATCTTCAAATCATGGGGATCAGCGACCTCGTCCTTGGTCACCAGCCACGGGCCGATGGGGCCGAATGTGTCGTGCGATTTGCCCTTAAGCCACTGACCCGACCGGCGCATCTGGAAGTCACGTTCGCTGACATCATTCACAATGCAGAAGCCCGCGACATAATTCATCGCGTCCGCTTCGGACACGTATTTCGCCTTCTTGCCGATAACAAACCCCAGCTCGACCTCCCAGTCGGACTGAACCGAGCCGCGCGGGATTTCGACGGTGTCATTCGGGCCGGTGATGCAGGTGATGGCCTTGGAAAACACGATGGGCTCTTCGGGCAGTTTCGCGCCAACCTCGGCCGCGTGATCCACATAGTTCAGACCAATCGCCAGAAACTTGCCGACCTGACCGACACAGGGGCCAAAGCGCGGGTTGCCATCGACCACAGGCAGGCTGGCGGGGTCGACCGCGGCCAGTTTCGCCAGACCGTCCTCTGTCAGCACGTCGCCTGCAATGTCATCGACAACACCGCTCAGATCACGGATCGCGCCGTCCGCATCCAACAAACCCGGCTTTTCCGCGCCACTTTCCCCATAGCGTACAAGTTTCATGGCTCTTGCCCTCCCGTATGAACTTTGGGGCAAGGTAGCGACCTGTCGGAAAGATACAATCCACCCGATACGTTGTCCGGAAAGAAAGGCTTAACCGGTCTTCAGCTTCTTCTCGAACTCGCGGGCGAAATCGCTGGCGCGTGCGCGGAATTTCCGTTGGACGGAACTGCGGGCCAGCTTGATCGACTGAACAAGAATACGCGCCGACAGTGTCTTGGGCTTTAGCGTGCACGTAATGCTGACGCGGGTACGGGACCGCGACAGGGACAGGCATTCCAGATCGGTGATCACCGTCAAACCGGCCGAGGTGCTTTCGAACTGCATCGCGTTCGGGCGGTCAAAGCGGGTCAGCGTGATTTCGGCCTGACGCGGTTTACCACGATAGCGGAATTCCGACGCCCAGCGCATGCCGACAGTGGGTTCATCAACCTCGTCAATCCGGCGCACATCGACGCCGCGGCGCAGGATAACGCGTTCGAATTGCTCAAAGTTGCTCAGGCCGTCGAAAACCTGCTCCAGAGAGCCTTCGATATCCTCTTGTGCGGTGATCTCCACGATGCCTGCTCCAACTCGTTATTTTTGCGCGATATTGTGCATCAATCCATGCGATCCGCAAGCCAATTGCGCAACAGGAACTGGGCAATAGCGCCACGTCGCGCGGGCAAAAGCATGGGGTTTTCGCCAGCGAACGAGGCGACAAGTTCCTCTTTCGTGACCCACTTAGCGTCTTCCAATTCGTTCGGGTCCAGATGGATTTCGGTCGTCAAAGCCTCGGCGTGGGTGCCGAACATCAGCGAATTCGGGAAAGCCCACGGTTGCGAGGCAACATAGCGCACCGCGCCCACTTTGACGCCGGATTCCTCGAACACCTCGCGGCGGGTCGCACCTTCGATGGTTTCCCCGGGTTCGACAAAGCCCGCGAGGCAAGAATACATACCCTCGGGCCAACCGGGCGAGCGGCCCAGCAATGTCTTGTTCCCATGTGTGACCAGCATGATCGCAACGGGATCGGTGCGGGGGAAATGCGGGGCGCCGCAGGTGCCGCAGTTGCGCTGCCAACCCGACATGCTGATATCCGACGGTTCGCCGCAGCGGCTGCAGAATTTATGCGTCCGGTGCCATTCGCGCAAAGCCTTCAGCGTTGCGCCAACCTCGGCTTCAAGCGGCGTCAGGCGGGTCATGATCCGGCGCAACTCGGCAAAGCGCCCACCGTCGATATCGGGATGTACCTGTTCGGTCGCATCAATAAAGCTGCCCATCGCCGAAGCGTCGAGGTCTTCAGGCTCCCACGTCGAGGCGTCGTAGCCGAACAAGGCTGACTCTCCGTCGCGACCCAAAAACGTCTCGGGCCAATCTGCCTGAATGGCCGGATGGTCGGTCGGAAGCCGCATCAGCATGATGTCGTCCTCGCCAGTCACCAGCAACTTGCCACGCCAGATGATCACCGCACGGGCATTTCCAGAGGCACGCAGCGGGTCCAGCAACTCGGGCTTGCCACGAAGCTCGGCCGCGCGTTCCAATTGACCTGCGCCGAAAGTCACCTCTTCTGAAATCTGCATCGCCCTGCCTCCGTCGGTTTTTTTGGTAGGGACAGACATGACAGCGCAGGGGGTAAAATCAAGGGCTTTGGGGTTATTGACCAAAGCGCCCGCCCGTCACAACGCACGGAATGACGACAGGACCTTGCGAATCCGGTGCGGCTTTACTATGTGCATCAGCGAGAGGTTGGCGCGGGCGAGCGCCTCGCCAACCCGGTCAGGTCCGGAAGGAAGCAGCCGTAACGAGCCCCGCTTGGGTCGTTGTCCAGCCTCTCACCTTATCCCCGCTTTTCGGATCAGTCCTCGTGCCGCACAAACTGTGCAGGCGCGCGCGGTGCTGACATGGCCCATTCCATCTGTTCGTCGGTCTCGACCGCTTGCGGGTGGATCGCACGTAACTGGGCCAGCGCATCGTCGGGCGCAATGCCGGATTCAATCATCAAACGCAGCGCCACCATACCGGACCGACCGCAGCCGCCCTTGCAATGAACCACCACGCGCCCCTTGCCAGTCAGCGCCTGCCGCGCGGTTTGGGACACGCGCGGCCATTCGCGCATGAACGCCTCGTCCGGCACGCCGTAATCAAGGATAGGCAGGTGTTCCCACCGCGTGCCGCTTTCCTGAAAATCAGCGCCGATATGTTCAGCCCCTGCGGCCACCATTTCGGCCAGCGTCGTTAGCGATATCGCGTAAGACGGCTGTAGGTCGCGCAGGTGTTCGATGTCGGCCTCATACACACCATTCCGACCAGGCAAAGAGCTTGTGGTCAGGATACCTCCACCGACGGGTATGGCGTGTATGGTGCTCATCTTCAGCTCATAAGCGGTCAGCGTTAAAGGTGTCGCAACTGCGCATGTCACCGGATTTGTAGCCCGTCGCAAACCAGCGCGAGCGCTGTTCGCTGGTGCCATGTGTAAACGTGTGCGGCTGGGGCACACGCCCTGCGTTGCGTTGAAGCGTATCGTCCCCGATCTGGCGGGCGGCGTTCAATGCCTCGTCGATATCACCCGGTTCTAGCAGGCCATCAACGTAATGCGCCCAGACGCCCGACAGGCAATCCGCCTGCAGTTCCAGACGCACAGTCAACGCGTTTGCGGTGACCTCGTCGGATTGCTGTCTTAGACCGTGCACTTCGTTCAAAATCCCAAGCTCGTTCTGGATGTGATGCGCCACTTCGTGCGCCACCACATAGGCCGCAGCGAAATCGCCGCCAGCGCCCAGTTGCTGCGCCATAGTCGCGAAGAAATCCGTGTCCAGATAAGCCTTTTCATCGGCAGGGCAGTAGAACGGGCCGGTCGCGCCGCTTGCACCGCCACAGGGCGACTGGGTGACGCCGGAATACAGAACCAGCTTGGGTGGCGTGTATTCTAATCCTGCCTGTTCAGGCAAAAGAACGTCCCAGACCTGTTCGGTCGTTCCCAACACCTTAGCGCTGAAATCACCTGCCCGCTGCTCCGCGGCGGTCAGTTCGCGCGGCTCGGACGATTGCGGCGCAGCGGCCTGTTCAAGGAAGGGCGACACGTCGATGCCCGCAAAATAGCCGATAGCCAGAATGACCAACAGGCCGACACCACCAACACCGGCCTTACCACCTGCCCCACTGCGGCGGCGGTCTTCGATGTTCTGGCTACGGCGCACATTTTTAAGACGCATACGGACCCTCGAAACTAAACTCGTTCGAGCGATGATACACGCTGTGGGGCATTGGTTAAGTGGGAATTAACCAATTCGACTATCACTGCCCACTTTAGTCTGCCTGTGAACCTTAATCGCGACGCGATGCGCGGGGGTAGGTGCCCAGAATTTCCAGCATGTCGGTGAAGTAATCCAGCTCTTCAAGCGCAAGTGCGACGTGCGGATCGTCCGGATGGCCTTCGATATCGGCATAGAACTGAGTCGCCGTGAAGGACCCGCCGACCATGTAGCTTTCCAGCTTGGTCATGTTCACGCCGTTCGTCGCGAATCCCCCCATCGCTTTGTACAAAGCAGCGGGAATGTTACGTACCTGGAAGACGAAAGTCGTCATCATGCCGTGTTCGCCACGACGTTTCATATCGGCTTCGCGCGACATGACAAGGAATCGGGTCGTGTTGTTGCCTTCGTCCTCGATGTGGCGCGCCAGCACGTCCAGACCGTAGATTTCACCGGCCAATTCACCCGCAAGCGCGGCCATCTCGGGGTTTCCACGCTCGGACACGATCTTGGCAGAGCCGGCAGTATCGGCGCCTGTGATCCGCGCGATGCCGTGTTCTTTCAGGAAATTCCGGCACTGACCCAACAGAACCGTGTGGCTCATCGCCTCTTTCACGTCGGTCAGTTTTGTACCGGGCAAAGCCAGCAAGTTGATGTGAACACGGACAAAATCTTCTTCGATGATGTGCAGACCGGACTGCGGCAACAGCGAATGGATGTCGGCCACGCGACCGTAGGTCGAGTTTTCGACAGGCAGCATGGCAAGCTCGGCTTCACCGCTGCGGCAGGCTTCGATTGCGTCCTCGAACGTGCGGCAGGGCAACACGTCAAAATCGGGTCGGGCCTGACGGCACGCCTGATGTGAATAGGCACCAAGTTCGCCCTGAAATGCGATGAGGGGTCTGTCAGCCATGCTTTTTTCCGTCTAACTGCCGTAAATGGGCGATTGGTCGCGGCTCTTACACCTTGCCAGCGGCGAATGGAACCAATAGATACCGCGCCGAAACGCTTACCACGAGGGAATTGCGACCCATGCTTGACACAATGACGTTCACAAAGGTGATTGGCGGCTTCTGCGGAGCGCTCTTGATCTTCCTTCTTGGCAACTGGGGCGCGGAAATCCTGTACCACGTCGGTGACGACGGTCACGGTGAAGAGCATGCTGCTGCCGGTTACCCGATTGAAGTCGCAGAAGCAGGCGAAGGCGCTGAAGAAGAAGCACCCGCTGATTTCGCAACTGTCTTTGCATCCGCAGATGCTGGCGCAGGCGAGAAAGTTTTCGGCAAATGCCGTGCTTGCCACAAGCTGGTTGAAGGTGAAAACGCAGTTGGCCCGTACCTGTACGGTGTTGTCGGCCGCGCAACTGGCGCTGCTTCCGGCTTCAACTACTCCGGTGCTCTCGCCGCTGCGACAGACGCATGGACACCCGAAGCTCTGAACGCATTCCTAGAAAATCCTGCCGGTTACGCACCGGGCACAACAATGTCCTTCCGCGGCCTGCCCGATGTCGAAGATCGCGCAAACCTGATCGCGTATCTGGACGGCACAGACGGCTAATCAGCCAGTCAGCTAAAATTTTTAGAAAGGCCGTGGACCCGCTCCACGGCCTTTTTCTTGTGCGCCGATGACAAGAAGATCACAGATACGCAACTTGATAGTGGCTATTCCATGCCCATAACATACATTCATAACAGGATCAGTCTTACCCGGAGGACACTAGATGACGCTTAAAAGCGCACGCCACCTCATCCCCGCCAAATCGCGGGAGCAGTCTGCACCGCGCGCCAAAGCGATCGCCATCCCGACCTTAGCCATCAGCCGCCGCTGGCTGTTCGCCAGCGCCTTTGCCATCGCGTCGGTTTTCGCGGCAGAGCGGCTTTGGGCGCAAGAGGCGCAGGACGGTGTCATCACATCCCACGGCATTTCGTCGTTCGGTGAACTGAAATACCCAGCGGATTTCAAACACTGGGACTATGTAAACCCCGATGCGCCGAAGGGCGGCGAATATTCCACTTGGGCCTTCGGCACCTTTGACAGCCTTACGCCCTACATCCTGAAAGGCAACGCAGCCGCTGGCGCCACCGTCTTTTACGACACGCTGATGACCGGAAATCTGGATGAACCGGATTCGATGTACGGTCTGGTCGCCGAAAGTGTCGAATACCCCGAAAACCGTGAATGGGCGATTTTCAACCTGCGCCCCGAAGCCAAGTTCCGCGACGGATCGCAGGTCACGGCCCATGACGTGGTCTTTTCCTTTGAGAAACTGTTTAACGAAGGCCAGCCATCCTACCGCGTGGCCTTGAAAGACTTCGAAAAGGTCGAGGCGCTGGATGATTTCCGCGTCAAATACACCTTCAACCCCGAAGGCCCGCTGCGCGAATTGCTGATGACAGCCGCCGGTCTACCCATCTTCTCGAAGGCATATTACGAAACCCGCGATTTCACCGAATCCTCGCTGGAACCGCCCATGGGGTCGGGCCAGTATGAACTGCTAAGCGTCGATCCCGGTCAATCCGTGGCCTACAAACGCCGCGACGATTATTGGGGCAAGGACCTGCCGGTGAACGTCGGTCAAAACAACTTCGACGTCATCAAGTTCGAATACTTCGCCGATTACACAACCGCGTTCGAGGCGTTCAAAGCGGGCGCCTATTCCTATCGCGAAGAATTCCTGTCGAAGCTCTGGGCCACATCCTATGACTTCCCCGCCATCGACAAAGGCTGGGTCAAGGTCGAAACGCTGCCCGATGGCCGCCCGTCCGGCACGCAAGGCTTCTGGTTCAACCTGCGCCGCGACAAATTCAGCGATCCGCGCGTCCGCGAAGCGATCGGTCTGGCGTTCAACTTTGAATGGTCCAATGAATCGCTGTTCTACGGTCTCTATGACCGCACAGACAGCTTCTGGGAAAACTCGGGCACCTTGCAGGCCGAAGGCATGCCCTCCGAGGCCGAACTGGCGCTTCTGGAACCCCTTCGCGCCGATCTGCCGGAAACCGTATTCACCGAACCTGCCTTTGTCCCTGACGTTCAAAAGGCCGAAGATCTGGCCGACCGCCGCGCATTGCGCAAAGCGGGCAAACTGCTGGATGACGCCGGTTGGGAAGTGGGCGCCGACGGCATCCGCGAAAAGGACGGTCAAAAGCTGACCATTCAGGTGCTGAACGACAGCGCGTCCTTCGACCGCATCATCAACCCGATGATCGAAAACCTGCGCCGTCTGGGGATCGAAGCCGATGCCACACGCGTCGACGCCGCTGAATCGCAGGAACGCGAAAAGAACTTTGACTTCGACATCGTCACACAGCGTTTTTCCATGTCTTCCACACCGGGTGACGAGCTGCGCACGATCTTCGGCTCGGAAACCGCCAACACGCCGGGATCGGCCAATATGGCGGGCATCGCGAACCCAGCGGTCGATGCGCTGATCGAAAAGATCGCCACAGCCGAATCCCGCGAGGAACTGACCGTCGCCACCCGCGCACTGGACCGGGCACTGCGTTCGATGCACGTCTGGATTCCGCAGTGGTACAAAGGTTCGCACAACATCGCCTATCTGGACATGTTCGCGCGCCCCTACACTGACACGCCTCCGCCATTTGGGATGGGCACAAGTTCGATCTGGTGGTACGACAAAGAAAAAGCGCAGGCTCTGAAAGAAGCTGGCGCATTCTAAGCGGGCAGTAAACGCACCATGGGCGCATATATCCTACGACGGCTGTTGCTGGTGATCCCCACCCTGTTGGGGATCATGATCATCAACTTTGCCTTGGTCCAATTCGTCCCCGGCGGGCCGATCGAACAGATCATCGCGACGCTGGAAGGCGAAGGCGATGCCTTTGCCGGTTTCGCAGGAGGCGGGGGCGAGGCGTCGATGGGCAATTCAGGCAACGACGAATACGCCGGTGCCCGTGGATTGCCGCCCGAGTTCATCGCCGAGCTGGAAAAAGAGTTCGGCTTTGACAAACCGCCCGTGGAACGGTTCCTCGATATGCTGTGGAACTACATGCGCTTCGATTTTGGTGAAAGTTACTTCCGGTCGATCAGCGTGATCGATCTGGTGCTGGAAAAGATGCCTGTGTCGATCTCGCTTGGCCTGTGGTCCACGCTGATCGCCTATATGGTGTCGATCCCGTTGGGCATCCGGAAGGCCGTCAGCGACGGGTCGTCGTTTGATACATGGACGTCGGCAGCAATCATCGTGGCCTACGCGATCCCGGGCTTTCTGTTCGCCATTCTGTTGTTGGTTCTGTTCGCTGGCGGATCGTACCTGCAAATCTTCCCGCTGCGCGGCCTGACGTCGGACAACTGGGAAGACCTGTCCTTGCTGGGCAAGGTAGCCGATTACTTCTGGCACATCGCGCTGCCTGTTATCGCCTCGACCATCTCGGCCTTTGCGACCCTGACACTGCTGACCAAGAACTCGTTTCTGGACGAGATCAAAAAGCAATACGTCATCACCGCCCGTGCCAAGGGTCTGGCGGAAAAGCAGGTTCTTTATGGCCACGTTTTCCGCAACGCGATGCTGATTGTGATCGCCGGTTTCCCAGCGGTTTTCATCGGTGTGTTCTTCTCGGGCAGCCTGATCATTGAAACGATCTTTTCGCTCGATGGTCTGGGCCGTTTGGGGTTCGAGGCCGCCGTGGCCCGCGACTATCCGGTGATCTTCGGCACGCTGTTTATCTTTGGCATCATCGGCCTTGTCGTCGGCATCCTGTCGGACCTGATGTATGTGCTGGTCGATCCGCGCATCGATTTCGAACGGCGGGAGGGCTGATATGAGCATTGACCCGAACCCCGCGAACGTGGTTCCCGAACCGATGCCCGGCACACCCGTTGCCCCCGAACCGCCCCGTGGCCGGTTCGCGCTGTCGCCGCTGAACCAACGCCGCTGGAACAACTTCAAGAAAAACCGCCGCGCCTACTGGTCGCTGTGGATTTTCGCGATCCTGTTCGGCCTGTCGCTCTTTGCCGAGTTTCTGGCAAACGACAAACCGATCATGGTCAGCTATCGCGGCGAAATCCGCATGCCTGTATTCAGCTTTTACGCCGAAACCGACTATGGCGGCGATTTCAAAACCGAAGCCGCCTACCGCGACCCCGAAGTTCAGTGCCTGATCCTGACCGGTGGTTTGGTCGACTGTTTCGACGAACCCGACGAACTGATCGCCTCGGCAAAGGACGGCACGATCACGGACGCTGACTTCCAGAAGGGTTGGATGCTCTGGCCGCCCATCCCCTACAGCTACAAAACCCCAGTGGACCGCCCCGGTGCGGCCCCTCTGCCGCCCAACAGCCAGAACTGGCTGGGCACCGATGACACCAAGCGTGATGTTGTCGCACGCGTAATCTATGGCTTCCGCCTGTCGATCCTGTTCACGCTGATCGTGACGGTCCTGTCGTCCGTCATCGGCATCATTGCGGGCGCGGTACAGGGCTATTTCGGCGGCTGGGTCGATCTGATCTTCCAGCGCGTGATCGAGATTTGGAGCGCGACGCCGTCGCTTTATATCATCATCATCCTGTTCGCGATCTTGGGGCGAAGTTTCTGGCTCTTGGTCTTCCTGACCGTCTTGTTCGGCTGGGTCGCCTTGGTGGGCGTTGTGCGCGCCGAATTCCTGCGCGCACGGAACCTTGAATACGTCCGCGCGGCCAAGGCGCTCGGGGTGTCGAACCGCACCATTATGTTCCGGCACATGCTGCCCAACGCGATGGTCGCCACCGTCACCATGCTGCCCTTCATCGTCACCGGCACGATCTCGACCCTTGCGGGGCTTGATTTCCTCGGCTTCGGCCTGCCGTCCTCGGCCCCGTCGCTGGGCGAGTTGACGCTGCAGGCAAAACAGAACCTTCAAGCGCCGTGGCTGGGCTTTACCGCCTTCTTCGTGTTCGCGATCATGCTGTCGCTTCTGGTCTTCATCTTTGAAGGCGTGCGCGATGCCTTTGACCCCAGAAAGACGTTCTCATGACCAATATTCTGGAAGTCCGCGATCTGAAGGTCAGCTTCCGTCAGGATGGCGCCCTGACCCAAGCGGTCAAAGGCGTGTCCTTTGACATCCGCAAGGGCGAAACACTGGCCATCGTCGGTGAATCCGGTTCGGGCAAATCCGTATCGGCGCTGTCCACCGTGTCGCTGCTTGGCCCCGCAGCCGAGGTGTCGGGGTCGGTGAAATACAACAATCAGGAAATGATCGGGGCCGATGAAAAGATGCTGCGCAAGGTGCGCGGCAACGACATCAGCTTTATCTTCCAAGAGCCGATGACATCGCTCAACCCGCTGCACACGCTGGAACGCCAGCTGGGCGAAAGCCTTGCGCTGCATCAGGGTCTGATCGGCGATGAGGCACGCGCGCGCATTCTGGACCTGCTGAACCGCGTCGGCATCCGCAATCCGGAAAGCCGTCTGGGGGCCTATCCGCACGAACTGTCCGGCGGGCAGCGTCAGCGTGTGATGATCGCGATGGCGCTGGCGAACCGGCCCGATCTGTTGATCGCGGACGAACCCACCACCGCGCTGGATGTCACCATTCAGGCGCAGATCCTTGAACTTCTGGCCGAGCTGCAGCGCCAAGAAGGCATGAGCCTTTTGTTCATCACCCACGATCTGGGCATCGTCCGCAAAATCGCCGACCGCGTCTGCGTGATGAAGGCGGGCGAGATCGTCGAAATGGGTCCCACGTCCGAGATTTTCGACAACCCGCAGCACCCCTACACCCAGATGTTGCTGTCTGCCGAAAGCAGCGGATCGCCCGAACCCGTCGAACCCAACGCCGAGGTCGTGGCCGAAACCAAGAACCTGAAAATCTGGTTCCCCATCCACAAGGGCCTGCTGAAACGCACTGTGGGCCACGTGAAGGCTGTCAACGATGCGTCGATTTCTGTCCGTGCGGGCGAAACCGTCGGGATCGTGGGCGAATCCGGATCGGGCAAAACGACGCTGGCACTGGCCATCATGCGGTTGATCCAGTCCGAGGGCGGCATCACCTATCGCGGCCAGAACGTGCGCGACTGGTCGACCAAGGAACTGCGCCGGTTACGCTCGGATATGCAGATCGTGTTTCAGGACCCCTTCGGATCGCTGTCGCCGCGCATGACCTGCGAACAGATCATCGCCGAGGGGTTGGGCGTACACGGCTCGCCTGATGGACGCTCCAAACGCGAGCATGTGATCGAGGTGATGACCGAGGTCGGGTTGGACCCCGCCACGATGCACCGCTACCCGCATGAATTTTCCGGCGGTCAGAGACAGCGTATCGCCATCGCCCGCGCCATGGTTCTGCGCCCCCGTCTGGTGGTGCTGGACGAACCGACATCGGCCTTGGACATGACCGTTCAGGTGCAGATCGTAAACCTGCTGCGCGACCTGCAGCGCAAATACGATCTGGCCTATCTGTTCATCAGCCACGACCTGCGCGTTGTTCGCGCGATGTCACATAAGGTGCTGGTGATGAAGCAGGGCGATGTGGTGGAAATGGGCACGACCGAAGACATCTTTGACCGCCCCCAAACCGCCTATACGCAGGAACTGATTTCCGCGGCCTTCGGCCCTGCCGTCGCGGCGGAATAGCCCTTACTTTGCTTTGAACAAACGGACCGGCGCGGTGAACCTGCGCCGCTTTTCCTGTGTCTCGGGCGTGGGGTGGGACACATCGTGGGGGGCGATCCACGGGTCTTGGCGCAGACGTGTGGCGACGTGAATGCTTTTTGCAAGAATACCTAACATGGGAAACTCCGTTCAAATGTGGTGATGCAGATTTCTTCCCACATTTGACGAAACCAATCGAATCAGGAATTTTAGTTATATGTAAGCTAGGATTTCATATGGACTGGTCCTCCCTGCCCCCTCTGGCCGCATTACGGGCCTTCAGCGCCTATGCCGAAACCGGTTCGGTCAATCGTGCCGGCGATGCGCTGAACGTCAGCCATGCGGCCATCAGCCAGCAACTGCGCGCCTTGGAAACGCACCTTGGCCTGCGCCTTTTGGAACGCAACGGGCGCAGCATGACGTTGACGCCTGACGGCCATCAACTGGCCCGCACACTGGCCGAAAGTTTTGACCAGATCAGCCAGACCATCACCGCCCTGACCGGCGCGGATGATGCACGGCCTTTGCACATCGCCACCTCGCCCAGCTTTGCCGCCAACTGGCTGATGCCCCGCATGGGCAACTTCACCGCCGAGCATCCGGAATTCGACGTGATGATCTCGCCCAGCCCGGACCTTGTGACGCTTGAACCGGGCGGCGTGGATGTGGCCGTCCGCTATGGCGAAGGGGGTTGGAAGGGCGTCGACAGTGAACCGCTGATCAGATCGCCCATCACTGTTGTTGCGGCCCCGTCACTGGTTGGAAGCGGCCCGCCCCCAAGTCTGGAAGACCTGGCCAAATTGCCATGGATTCAGGAACTGGGCACGACGGAAGCCACCCAATGGCTGGCCAGTCATGGCATCCAGAATGCGCGCATCAAAGGCATCGTGGTTCCCGGCAACCTGATGCTGGACGGGCTGCGGAATGGCCAGGGCGTGGCGGTAACCACCTATGTCGCCATCAAGGATGATCTGGAAAGCGGACGCCTGCGCCTGCTGCACGAAGAGCGCCCGAATGCGGGCTATCACATCGTCACGCGCCCGACCGCGCACAGGCCCGCGTTGAAGGCCTTTCTGAAATGGCTGCGTCAAGAAGGAAAAATGGCGTCGGAGTAACCCCCGACGCCAGCCCTACTGTCCCCATTATTGGTTTTATTAGCTGGGCCCTATCATAAAGCACGTGACCTGACGAGCTTGCAGTCGGCGGCACGCAAGGTCCGCCTGTTCACGGGTCATGCCCATGAAATTCGCATCATGCCCCTGCGTGCGGCTGACAACCTTGCGCAGGCTTCCGTCCAGTGTCGCCATCTCGGCCAGAGCCGTTTTCAGCAACATCTTTTCGGCGGCATATTTGGTGGTGAAACGTCCCACGTTGATCCCCCAGTGCCGTCCGCCGGATGTGGAAATACGGCTGACAACCTCGGCATCTTTTTGGGCCACCTTGGGTTTCGGCGTGGGCTTGGTCGTGGCTGCAGCCAGAACAACGTTTTTCGGACGCGAAACGGGTTTTACCGATGCAGCAGGCGCTGTGGCTGTCGCCGGAATGGATGCGGCTGCGACCTGCTGGATTTCGGTGACTTCGACCTTCTGCGCCTCTTGCAGCAGCGAATTGATGTCGTCCTTGACCTCGGCCACCAGTAGCGGCGCATCGGGGACAGGGCGCATCTGCGGGCGCAGGCTTGTTTTCACCGACGGTGTGACCACACGAATGGTTTTGCCACGCGCGCGAGAATCGGTCTGGCTGGCCGACGCGATCTGTGTGCCGCCACCGGTGCCTGCATTACCGTAGTAGCGCGGCTTGCCCGGACGGTGCAGCGCGATGCGGCTGGGCGCTTTGCGGAAACCAAGATCCAGCAGCTTTTCGACCTGCGCGTTACGTGTCGCGGTGGATTTGCCACCAAACACGGTTGCGATGATCCGTTCGCTGCCCCGTTCGGCAGAGGCCACAAGGTTGAAACCGGCAGCACGGGTGTAGCCCGTTTTGATGCCATCAGCGCCTTTGTAGCTATCCAGCAGGCGGCGGTTGGTGTGCGATACTGTGCGCACGCCCGCGTCTGCCGTCTTGCGGCCGAACAGGTTATAGTATTCGGGATAGTCGTACAGCACGTGACGCCCCAGAATGGACATATCACGCGCGGTCGATAGGTGGCCGGATTCGGTCAGACCATGGGCGTTTTTAAACGTTGTGCGCGTCATGCCCATTTCTTTGGCCGTGCGGTTCATACGACGGGCAAAGGCCGCCTCGGAACCGGAAATGGCTTCGCCAATCGCGGTTGCGGCGTCGTTGGCGGATTTCACCGCCGCGGCCCGCACCAGATAGCGCAGCTTGATCTTCTGACCGGCGCGCAGACCCAGTTTCGAGGGCGGCTCGGACGCGGCTTTTTGGGAAATGGTCACCAGCGTGTCCATCGACAGTTCGCCGTTTTCGACCGCTTCGAACGCAATATAAAGCGTCATCATTTTGGTGAGGGAAGCAGGGTGCAACCGCGTGTCGGCGTTTTCGCTGTAGTAGACCTTGCCCGTTCGCGCATCCATGACCATGCCCGCGTAGGGCGCAGCCATCACGCTTAGTGGCAAGACCACCAAAAACCAGAATGCGGTAAATACGAATAGGCCATAGTGGCCCGTGCGCCTGCGCCGTCCCGTCACGGTTCTACTCTCTTCTGCCTCGATGCCCCCGAATTTTTCCGGTGAGCGTTTTATTGATTATCAAAATGATAGCACACGAAAGTGATCTAATAAAGCCTTCATTTTTATAGTTTTTTTGACACCCGAGGCCGTCAAAAATACGACATCTAGCGGCTAAGTCCCTGCCCCACCACTAAAAGCGCGATTGTGGCAAAATCTGGGCGCAAGGGCCGGCGGCGATCAGCCGATCGCCTTGATCAGATCGGGCAACGCGCCCAAATCGGCGATTTCGTGATACTTCGGGTGTTCGGGCGCGTCGGCATGTTCGAAGTCCCACGCCAGATCATGGGGCACAAAAACGCCGTGGCTGCCTGCCTCGATGGCCGGTCGCACGTCGCTTTTCATCGAATTCCCGACCATCATCGCGCCCTCGGCCCCACCGTCATGACCCGCGAAAATGCGGGCATAAACATCAGGCGTTTTGTCGGACACAATCTCGACCGCATCAAAGAAATCACCCAAGCCCGATTGCGCCAGCTTGCGTTCCTGATGCAGCAAGTCGCCCTTGGTGATCAGCAAAATCCGATGGCGTCCGGCCAAAGCTTCGACCGTTTCTTGGGCATGTGGCAACAATTCGATCGGATGCGCCAGCATGTCGCGGCCCACATCGATCAGCTCTCGGATGACCTCGCCCGGGACTTTGTGATCGGTCACGTCCAACGCTGTTTCGATCATCGACAGAACAAAGCCCTTTACCCCGAACCCATAGTGCCCAAGGTTGCGTTTTTCAGCCTCATAAAGGCGTTTTGGCAAACCTTTTGCATCGGTATGGTCACGTAGTAATTCGGCGAATCGTTCCTCGGTCAGCTTGAAAAACCGCTCGTTATGCCAAAGCGTATCGTCGGCATCGAAGGCAATTGTGGATAGATTCACCATCTTCAAGCATCTTCCCTTGGGACAGGCCCCTTTTCTCGGGCGTGAACAGGGTTATATAGTCACCTCAATTGATAAGCAGCAACACAGCTCCCCACACCGAATGACCGATATCTCCAATCTAGCGACATGCATGGCCTCGGGCCCACGCCAACCGCAGGACGGCGATGGCGACTCGTCCGTTGTGGTCGACGTCAAACCCAAGACCAAACGTCCGCCTTTGTACAAAGTTCTGTTGCTGAACGACGATTACACGCCGATGGAATTCGTCGTGCAGGTTCTGGAACGGTTCTTTGGCATGACGCACGCGCAATCGTTCGAAATCATGCTGACCGTTCATAAAAAGGGCGTCGCCGTGGTTGGTGTCTTCAGCCACGAGATCGCCGAAACCAAGGTCGGCCAGGTCATGGACTTTGCCCGCCGGCACCAGCACCCGCTGCAGTGCACCATGGAAAAGGAATGATCCGCCTGACCGGCCGGATCCTCTGATATGGCAACCTCACGCTTAGCTTTTGCGGCCGATACCGGCCTTTTGTCGCTTCCGGATGATGGCGCTATCGGCCTGTTCGGTGCGACTGCGGACAGCGACCTGTCCTTTGCTCCCAAAGACCGCGCGCAGGTCATCCAGCGGAACTATCCCGATCATGCTGCCTTGGCCCGTCGGGGTTTTGATTGCGGCGTCACCGCCAAAGGACCCTTCGCCGCCGCCATCGTCACCCTACCCCGCGCCAAGGCCTATGCCCAATCGCTGGTGGCCGAGGCCGCGGCCCTGACCAAGGGCGGTACAGTCTACGTGGACGGGGCGAAAACCGACGGCGTCGATACGATGCTGAAGGCGCTGAAAAAACAGGGGCTGGACGTTACGCAAGTGTCTAAAAACCACGGCCGGGTCATTGCCTTTACCGCCGATGACCGCCTGAGCGATTGGATCGACACCGAACCGCGCAAGAACAAGGACGGCTTTTTTACACTGCCTGGCGTCTTCTCGGCCGATGGCGCCGATCCGGCGTCAGTCGCACTGGCCGCTGCACTGCCTGCGAAACTGGGGGGCCGCGTGGCCGATCTGGGCGCAGGCTGGGGCTATCTGGCGCAAGCGATCCTGAACCACGAAGGCGTGACCGGTGTCACGCTGGTCGAGGCCGATCACGCCGCGCTGGACTGTGCGAAGCTGAACATCACCGATGATCGCGCCAGCTTTGACTGGGCCGACGCGACCCAGTGGGAAAACAAGGAATACTTTGACAGCGTGGTCATGAACCCGCCGTTCCACACGGGCCGCAAAGGCGATCCGTCGTTGGGTCAGGCCTTTATCGACACCGCCGCGCGGGTGCTGAAGCCGACAGGCAGGCTGTATCTGGTGGCGAACCGTCACCTGCCCTACGAACAAACCCTTGAAGCGCGTTTTAAAAACGTTGCCGAAATTGCGGGTGACCGTAGCTTTAAAATTGTCGAAGCCAGCCATCCCACTCGCCAACGGCGATAACCATCGCTAACCTGCGCCAAAATCATCGGAGTTGATGCATGAGTTTTTCGATCGAGGGCAAGACAGCCATCGTGACAGGCGCAGCGAACGGCGTCGGTTTGGCCATCGCCCGCCATTTCGCCCGCAAAGGCGCAAATGTCATGTTCGCCGATATGGACGAAGCGCGCCTGTGTGACGAAGTGGGCGAACGCGAAGAAGCCGACAACATCCGCTATTTCGCAGGCGACCTGCGCGAACGTCTGACGCTGGCCAACCTGCTGTCTGCCACGCTGGACCAGTTCGATCGCGTCGACATCCTTGTGAACGGCAGCCGCCAGATTCTGCCGACCGATCCGCTGGATATGGACGACGAATCCGTTGAACGCCTGTTGTCGCAAAACATGACAACCGCACTGCGTCTGTCGCAGATGGTTGCGAAACGCATGATCAAACAGGCCGACGGACGCGAGGTGGACACAGCCGGCGCGATCGTGAACCTGTCGTCGATTGCAGCCCGCCGCACGCACCCCGATCTTCTGGGCTATTCGATTTCCGCCGCCGCGATGGACCAGATGACGCGTTCTTTGGCCGTGGCCTTTGCCCCGCACGACATCCGCGTGAACGCGGTCGCCTTCGGCTCGCTCATGTCCGCCAGCCTGAAAGACGCGTTGAAAGAACATTCGGAATACCGCGAAACCATTCAGGAACACACGCCCATGGGCCGGATCGCGTCGCCTGACGAACTGGTCGAAGCGGTGCAATTCCTGTCCTCAGATGCCTCGCGCTTCATGACCGGCCAGATTGTCACCGTGGATGGTGGCCGCACGCTGGTTGATGCCGTGGGCGCCCCTGCGCACTAAGTCGCGGGCCGATCCACACCCTTCGGGCTTTCCACCTGCTGTGACCTTGGCTAGACAAGACCCAAGCAGAAGGAGCGCCCGATGACCAATGACCTGATCCAAGAACGCGACCGCGCAAGCGCATGGTTCCGCACGTTGCGCGACCAGATTGTTGCTGCCTTCGAGGATCTGGAAAAAACGCACGCCACAGGCCCCCTGTCCGATCAGGCCCCCGCGACGTTCGAGGTTACGGAAACCAAGCGTAAATCCGATGACGGATCAGACGCAGGCGGCGGCTTGATGAGCGTCATGCGCGGCGGTCGTGTGTTCGAAAAGGTCGGCGTCAATGTCTCGACCGTTTATGGCACCCTCGGGGAACGGGCGCAGATGGCTATGGCCGCGCGCAAGGGGATTCCCGGTATGAAGGACGACCCGCGGTTCTGGGCGTCCGGCATTTCACTGGTGGCCCACATGCAGAACCCCCATGCCCCCGCTGTTCACATGAACACCCGTATGTTCTGGACACCGCACGCATGGTGGTTCGGCGGCGGGTCCGACCTGAACCCCTGCATTGAATATGACGAAGACACCGCACACTTCCACGCGACGCAGAAACAGCACCTCGATCCCCATGGCGATGCGCTCTACCCCGAGCTGAAGGCATGGGCGGATGAGTATTTCTTCGTCCCCCACCGTGGCCGCGCCCGTGGCGTTGGCGGCATCTTTATGGATGATCGCTGCACCGATGATTGGGAGGCGGACTTTGCCCTGACCCAAGACATCGGCAAGGCTTTCCTGCCCGCTTACCTGCCGCTGGTCGAAAAGCGCCGCGTGCAGGAGTGGACGGATGCCGACAAAGACGCTCAGCTGGTCCATCGCGGGCTCTATGCAGAGTACAATCTGGTCTATGACCGTGGCACCAAGTTCGGTCTGGAAACCGGCCATGATGCCAACGCGGTCCTGATGTCGCTGCCGCCTTTGGCCAAGTGGGTCTGATCCCTAGACCAGACGCCATTCCCCCGGCTTCAACGCCCCAAGGTCCCAATCCCCCACCCGTGCCCGCACCAGACGCAGGCACGGCAGGCCCACATGCGCACACATGCGGCGCACCTGGCGGTTGCGGCCTTCGGTGATGGTAATCTCAAGCCAAGCATCAGGCACAGATTTGCGATAGCGCACGGGCGGGTCCCGTTCCCACAGGTCCGGCGTGTCGATCAGGCGTGCCTTGGCGGGACGCGTCTTGCCGTCTTTCAGCGTGACTCCGTTCTGCAGCTCATCCAGTTGTTCCTGCGTGGGCGTGCCTTCGACCATCACCAGATAGGTCTTGGGCCGCTTATATTTAGGGTTCGAAATCCGCGCCTGTAGCGCGCCATCGTCAGTCAGAACCATCAACCCTTCGCTGTCCCGATCCAGCCGCCCTGCCGGATACACCCCGGGCAGGTCGATGTAGTTCGACAGCGTTTCACGCTCGGACCCTTCGGTGCCTTTGTCGGTGAACTGCGACAGCACCCCATAGGGTTTGTTGAACAGCACAATCCGGCGGTTCTTGGGCTGAACGTGCTGCTTGCCTTGCGGGCGCTTCTGATCGCGCCCTTGCGGACTTCCTTGAGATCGGGCCTGAGGGCGCGAATTGGAACGGGGGCGCTGGCTCATGCCTCACCCCGTTTGCTTGCGAAAAACGTTTTCAAAAGATCCTCGCTATCGGCGGCGGCAAGCCCGTCATAAACCTCGGGCACGTGGTGGCATTGCGGGTGCGCATAGACCCGCGCACCTTGGGCCACGCCGCCCGATTTCGGATCGCTCGCGCCGTAATACAGCCTGCGAATGCGCGCGAAGGAAATCGCGCCTGCACACATCGGGCAGGGTTCCAGCGTCACATAGAGATCGTGATCCACCAACCGTTCCTGCCCCAGCGCGTCACAGGCGGCGCGAATGGCCAGCACCTCGGCGTGAGCGGTGGGATCGTTCAGTTCCCGCGTGCGATTGCCCGCCTCAGCCACCACAGCCCCATCGGGCGCGACGATGACGGCACCCACGGGCACCTCTCCGCGTTCAGCGGCGGCGCGGGCCTGCGCAAGGGCGCGGTCCATATGGGTGGGCTTGCGGTTCATGGACACGCAGATAACGGGTTTCGCATCCGGTGACGAGGGGGCTTAGTCCGCGCTGTCCATCCAGATCGTGACGGGGCCATCGTTCAACAGCCGCACTTTCATATCCGCGCCGAACTGGCCGGTTGCCACGTCCAGCCCTTCTTGGCGAAGGCGATCAGCGAAATATTCGTACAGGCGTTCGCCCTCGGCCGGTGGGGCCGCCTGCGAAAAGCCCGGGCGGTTGCCGCGCGATGTATCGGCAGATAAGGTGAACTGACTGACGACCAACGCCGCATTGCCGCTGTCCTTCACCGACAGGTTCATCTTGCCCGCGTCATCCTTGAAAACCCGCAGCTTGCCGATTTTGGCAGCAAGGCGGTCCGCCTCGGCCTCGGTATCGCCCTGCATCGCACAGACAAGGATCAACAGGCCCGCACCGATTTCCCCGATCACGTCGCCATCGACGGTGACCGACGCCTCGGATACGCGTTGAAGAAGGACCCTCACAGCTCGCTCCGCCACGGCGGGTTGGCACCAGCGCGCGACACGGTGATCGCCGCAGCAAACGTACCCAGACGCAGCGCCGGTGTCAGCGCATCCTGATCGGCGGCTTTCAGCGCGTCACGGGTCAACAGGCCCGCTTCGTCCAGACCGGCCAGAAGACCCGCGTTGAACGTGTCACCAGCGCCCACGGTATCGACGACCTCTGCCTTTTGCGCCGCCACGCGGAACGTTCCATTCGCCGTGACCGCATCCACGCCTTCCGACCCGCGCGTGACCAGAACCAGCACAGCGCCGCCGTCGATCAACTGTTCGGCAGTGACGCCGATCCATTCCATATCCTCGTCCGACACTTTGATGATGTCCGCCTGCGCCAGCATCTTGTCCAGACGCGCGCGGTAGCGGGGTTCATCGGTGATGAAGCTGGGGCGAATATTCGGGTCGATCATGATGATACGCTTGCCCGCCTCGCGCGCGCAAAGCGCGGCGTAGGTGTCAGCGGCAGGTTCGGACACAAGGCTGATCCCGCCAAAGAACACGGCGTTTACATTGTCGCTGAGCGTCGGCAGATCGCCTTCGGTCAGCATCCGGCCAGCGGTGTTTTCATCGTAGAACGCATATTTCGCGTGGCCATCGGTCAGCGTGACAAAGGCCAGCGTCGTGGGCCGGTCGCTGCGCGCGGCAAAGCTTGCGTCCACGTGGGACGCTTCCAGAACTGACACCAGTTGTTCACCAAACAGATCGTTCGACAGGCCGCCAAAGAAACCGACCTTGGTGCCCAGACGCCCCAAAGCAATCGCCGTGTTGTAGACTGCGCCGCCAGCGTAAGGGGCAAAGGACGGTTCGCCGCCGGTGCTTTCGCGGGGCAACATGTCAATCAGGGCTTCGCCGCAACACAGGATCATCTGGGGCCTCTTTTCGTCGGATGTTAGCGCCAACATTCCTTAAATGAGCGCCCTGCCCGAGTCTACTGGTTCATTGCATAGAAATAGCCGACTCCCGCCGCCACGATCAGTCCGAGGATCACAGCAAAGGCGATTTTCCATGCCGACCACGGGCGTTCGCCCTGAACACGGCCCGTCTGACCATTCACAACAAAGCGGTAGGTCTGGCCGCGGTATTTGTAGGCCGCCAGCCACACGGGCAGCAGGACGTGTTTGAAGGTCACATCCCGCACAGTGGTGTCCACACTGCTGATGCGCTGCCGGTCGCCACCGATGTCGAACTTGATGTCCCGTTCGATCTGACGGTCCATAATCTGCCGCGCCTCAACAAAGCCGTCGTCCAGTTCGACGGTATAGGCCTCGGCCCTGAAACCGGCCAGAAACTCGGGTCGGTAGGGCTCAAGCGCGGTCATATCCCATGGCTGAAGCGCGTCGGTGTATTTCTTGGGCAAGGACCGCGAGGCCAACACCAGCACATCGTCAAAGAACCGCGCCACACGACCCGACACAGGCCGCCAGCGGATTTTCTGAACACGCACGGTTTCGGATTTGCCGTTCCGCCTCACGGTGCGGTTTTCGTAATAGACCGTGCCGCGCTGGCCGCGATAGGACGACTTGGTATCCGCATCGAACGTCCAGTAGGGCACATAGATGCCCTGCATCTTGCGCCCCTTACGGGCATATTCAGCAAGGCCATTGGGCGCGAACCACAGACCACCCAGCCAGTCGGTCATCGCGCCACGTGCAGCGTCTTCTGTCAGGACAAACGGCATCACCGCCTTTGGCTTGATATGCCTGTCCTCGCCTGTGTCGGTGACGAACGGCGTCGCGCAGAACGGACATTCCTTGGCCTGCTCGTCCGAGGCCACCTCGACCGATGCCCCGCAGTTCGGGCAGTTGGACACGCGGGTGATTTCCATTTCCTGCGCGGGAAGTTGATCGCGCACCGCTTGCTGGAAATCCAACTCGCGAATGCCGCCTTCCCACGGGCCGGAATGGGCGATGGGTTCTTCATGACCGCAGTGATCGCAATGCAGCGCACCCTTGTCCGGCGCATAGCGATAGTCCGCGCCGCAATTTTCACAGGGAAAGCGGTGCTCTTCCACGGGGGCTGCCTGCGCCTCGGGGAACGGGGGCGGCGGGGGTGGTTGGGTCATATCGCGCCTTTGGTGCGGTCGTCAGTCTGGTCGTCGTCCTGCGGGGATTATGCACCCGGAGGCGGCGGCGGCATAACGGTAAAAAGCTGCGCAAGTTCGGCCACATCCTCGGCCCGTTTCCAGCCGTCCTGACCGGCGGTCCAGACATAGGTGTCACGGGTCAGGCCGCCCTCGGTCGCCATGCGACCCAGACGCGCCTTGGAGAACGGCCCCGATGTTTCGCCGTTTTCTGCAATGTGCCAGACGTGTTCAACCGGCGGCGGAGGCGGGGCAACGGCGGCAGGGGCGGCCTGCTGAACAGGGACAGGACCCCACGGACCCTGACGCATCGTCTGCGCGCCCATGGCCATGCCCAATCCAGCGCCGATACCTGCGCCCATTCCTGCACCGGCACCGCCAGTGTTTTGCGCGGCAGAGGTCATCGCCTCGGCTGCGGAATACTGCGTGAAGGTGTTCAGATCGCCCGCAATACCCATCGAACTGCGCTTGTCCAACGCCGCCTCAACGGCTGAAGGCAGCGATATATTCTCGATATACATCTCGGGCATGCTGAGGCCGTAAACCGCCAGAACCTGCGATACCTGCGCTGCAACGAGCTTGCCCAGATCGGCAGTGTTGGCCGCCATATCGAGCACCGGAATGCCGGAGGACGCCAGAACACGGCTGGCCTCTTGTACGATGATATTGCGGATCTGATAGCTGATCTCATCCATCGTGAATTCGCCGTCGGTGCCCACGATTTCCGTCAGGAAACGACCGGGATCGGTGACCTTGATCGTGTAAGTGCCATAGGCACGCAGGCGGATCGGGCCGAACTCCGGATCGCGCAGCATGATCGGGTTCTTGGTGCCCCACTTCAGATCGGTAAAGCGGTTGGTCGAGACAAAGTAGATCTCGGACTTGAAGGGCGATTTGAACCCGTGATCCCAGTGCTGAAGCGATGTCATCACCGGCATGTTGTTGGTTTCAAGCATATACAGGCCGGGGGTGAACACATCGGCCAGTTGGCCTTCGTGCACAAACACCGCCGCCTGCCCTTCGCGGACTGTCAGCTTGGCGCCGTACTTGATTTCGTGATTGTCCCGTTCGAACCGCCAGACCATCGTGTCGCGGGTGTCATCGGTCCAGTGAATAACGTCGATGAACTGACCGCTCAGAAAATCGAAAATCGGCATGGTCAAAAACTCCTGTTTTTAGCTCGGGCCAACGCTGGCGATCTGGTCGCCGGTCAGTCGCGGGGCAAGGCGGCGCACAATGGGCATCGCCTGTTCGGGTGTCATGCCCGGCGTCAGCGCCGGATCATACAATATCTTCAACAGATATTCGTCATGTGTGGTGAGTAACGCAAATTCGTCGTCATCGTTAAAGATCGACGGCCGCGCGCGGGGGCTGTCGTTGGCAAGGCCCAAACCTTGCGCGATCTCTTCGTGAATGCAGGATTTCATCAGCAACGGCGGATGTTCCGCACGGATCAGCGCAATGGCCTGCCCGTAGGCATAGCCACCCGGCTGGTCCGAAAACGCGATCACAAGACAATGGATTGAACGAGGCAGGGTTTGGAACACAGACAGCGACGCACGGTCGATATCCGGCACCAGTTCCTGAATGCGCGGCAGCATCTGGTCGCGGTCGTCTTCGCTCATGACCAGCACATGGAAGTTCGCATTCGCATCGGACATCGAAATCGAATGGCCGGTCACACGTGCCAGACGCGAGACATAGCGCGAAACGGTGCCCTTTTCGCGCGTCTTCTGGTCATCCGAGACCGAGGCCCCGAATTCCACGGACACGCGCACAGGCTTGACCCATTTCTTGATCCGGCCCGTCGAACTGGACGACGGGCGAAGGCCCGCACCGCGTTCGTATTCTTCGCGGATGGCGATGGCCTCGAAGTTCTGGACCAGGTTTGTGTCGGTGATCGGCGTATCCGGCCCACCGCCATCGGTGCGCATCAGCCCCTGCCCCACAAGCGAGGTTTCGACCTTGCTGTAGTAGGCCGCCAGTTCAAGGCTTCTGGCTGAGGGTTCTTTCGGTGCCACGACCACGGGCTTGGGTGCGACCGGCGCGACCTTGGCGGGCGCCGGTGCTTCTGGTTCGGGGGACAGAAGCGGATCGGTACAGGCAGACAAGGCCAACAAAGACCCTGCCGCAAGCCACTTACCAATCCGTTCCATCTTCATACAGGTCAGGCTCCGGGAACGGATGTTCCGGCGTTGTCGCCTGTGCCTGTGCGGCGCGCTTTGGCAGAGGCCAGAGTATCGCGCAGTTCCGCTTCCATCTTTTTCAGCTCTGCCTCGGCCTCGGAACGTCGGCGCTTGCCTTCGTCCGCGATCTGCAGGCTTTCTTCGATAGTACCGATCAGGTCTGCGTTCGCTTGCTTGACCGCTTCGATATCGAAGACACCGCGTTCCATTTCTTCGCGGATCATCTTGTTGCTGTCGCGCAGGTTTTTCGCGTTGGACGTCAGCAGTTCGTTGGTCAGATCATTGGCCGAACGCACAGCTTCTGCAGCTTCGGCAGAACGCTGGATGGTGACCGCTTGCGCCAGTTGCGTTTCCCACAGCGGCACTGTGTTGACCAAGGTCGAGTTGATCTTGGTGACAAGGCTCTTGTCGTTTTCCTGAACCATGCGGATCGACGGCAGCGACTGCATTGTCACCTGACGGGTCAGTTTCAGGTCGTGAACGCGGCGTTCCAGATCGTCACGCGCAGCGCGGATGTCACGCAGTTCCTGCGCTTTCATCACCTGATCATTCTCGGCGGCAGCCTGAACTTCGGCCTCTTTCGCGGGGATGACGGTTGTGTCCAGTTCAGCAAGTTTCGCTTCACCGGCGGCAATATAAAGCGCCAGTTCATCATAGAACTGCAGCGTCTTTTCATACAGCATATCAAGCGACTTGATGTCTTTCAGCAGCGTATGTTCGTGCTTCAGAAGGTCGTCTGTCACCTTGTCGATCTGGCCCTGCACTTCTTCAAAGCGGGCGGTGAACTTGGCGAAGGGCGCAGCGCGACCCAGCAGTTTTTCCCACCATGTGCGTTTCTTGCGCACGTCCAGTTCGGACACCGAAAAGCCGCGGATCGTTGTTACGATACCGCGCAGGCTGTCACCTGCCGGACCAACATCTTTGTTGCGGACGCCTGTCAGCATCGCCTGACTGATTTCCTGCAATTCGGCCTGCGCAGCAGAGCCGAAGGACACGATGGATTGCGTGTCGGACATGTCCAACTCGTCCATACGGCTGCGAATTTCTTCCGCAACAGGCGCGTCGGCCGTTTCCAGTGCGACCAATTCATCGGCTTTCTTTGGCTCGGGCAGCAGTGCCTCCGAGACTTCTTTAACTTCGGCTAGGGCAGCTTCGGCCTTGGCTCGGACTGTTTCGGACATCAATAATTCCTTCCCATCAAGAATTCGGCCCCCGGTCGAGCCTGACACCTTCGCGCTGCAAACGATCACGCAACACATCAATTTCCACGGTCAAGTCACTGTTGGTGTCCAACAGCAAAGCTTGCGTTTTCTTGCCGAAACTTTCCTCAAGATCGGTCAAAAGCATCATAAAATCGCTTCGCGCACTGGTATCGCGGGACCGCGTGTAGATATCGGCGAACTTTACCGCCGCATCGCGGGCCCCCATCAGATAGACGCCAAGGTACTTGCGCGCGGCGGTCAGATCGCGGGGATCGTCCTCGACCGTGCGGATCAATTTGCGGGCAGAGATTTGGAAACGTTCGACGCGGCCTTCGACCTGACGGTCGCCAGAACGACGGGCAGCCTCAAGCATCGAGGTCAGATAGGCCTCGGCCTCATCCACAACGCGGGCGACGCGATCCTGCTGGAATTCGTCGATATGTTCGGCACCCTTGGCTTTCAACGGATCGATCCCAAAGGCCGCGATATGCAAGGCAAACGCGCCAACACCATAGATCAACGATCCGATCAGGCCGGCATCATGAGTCATCATCGCGCCCACGGTGCCCAGACCACACAGGATGGCCGCACCGATTTTGCGCGGAACCGGCGGGCGGGCGATTTTGCGTTCGTTATAGGCCGCCTGCGCCTTCAGACCTTCGCGCAGCAAAAACGCGCCAAAGACCCAGATGGCCGCCGCGCCAAGACCCAAAGCGAAATCCGTCGCGCCACCGCGCAGCGACGTAAAGGCCAGAACGATGGCAGGCACGAACATCACGTTCGACCGCGCGCCTACAGGTGTTACCCGTGCGCCTTGAAAACCGCTGTTTTCAGAACCGGAGGTCGAGGATGATCCATCGGGGCTGTATTTGCCGCCATACCGCTTTGCCATGCCTTAAAATCCCCCGATCGAACCGGTGGCGGCCCCAAAAAGAAGCACAATAAGCAAAACAAAAGAAATCTTCTGGATCGTAGCGCCCGACAACATAGCCCCCAATCGTCGTATCACGCATTAAACTTAGGTGATCCGTTACGGGCTTGCTAGGGGGAATACTTTTGAGAACGCGGCATTCTTAGACGATTTGCAGAAAGTTCACAGACCGCGCCAAAGGTGCTGCCCGATCAAACGCCGTGACCTTTCATGCGATCAATCAACAGGTCCGCATCAAAGTCGATCGCACCCTCGTCGCTTTTCATGCGCAGTTTGCGGACGTGGTTTTCGAACGCATCACCCAGCGCCTGCATGCGTTTGGTGAACCGTTTTGCTGTCGAATGGCTATCAGCGGTCCAGCCGCTTTCAAGGGCGTCAACCTCGGCACCGATCAGCGTCAGGATTTTCTCCAGCGGCTGCTGGATTTTGGTGATGTCCTGACCGGATTGACCGAAGGCGCGCAGTACCCGCAGGATCGCACCGTGCAGCGCTTCGATTTTGACGGACAAATCGGGTTCGTTGAAGGCCGAGACACGGTCAGACATGGCACGCAGACGGTCATCCGTCGACACCAGCAGGTGGCGGGCCGCGCGTTCGGCCATCAGTTGCGGATCATCCAGCCCTTTGCTGCGCAGCGGGTCGATGCCAAAGGCAAACAGCGACAGAACCGCCGCCAACCCACCAAGAAGCATTGGCATTTTGATGTCCGTCATCTCGCCCATCGCGACGACAGCAACGAACAGACCCACCAGAAGCGATCCAAGGATCAGGCTCGGAATGCGCGGGGCACGTGCGGCACGTCGTTCCTGATAGCGCGCCTTGGCGGCAGCACCTTTGACCAGACACAGAACCGCAACGCCCAGAATGGCAAACTGGATAAGGGTAATCACCAGCGACATCAGCGTGGCTTGCAGCAGTCCGAACATCAGCGGACCAGCAGCCATGAGCAACAGAATGATCAGATCATAGCGATCATTCGTGCCTTTGGATGTGTGACGATGAAAACCGATATCAGCCATGGGCCACCTCAGATGTACGCAAGACCGAAGATCAGGAACCACAGGCCACCAAACGCCAGACCGGACAGCAACCGGCCGCGTTCCAGCGACGCCTGGAATTCGTTTCGCAGCATCGCATAGGCGTCTTGAGCGAAGACGCGCAGGTGGGATGCCACCAGAAGGATCGTGATCAGAACGATGGTATATGAAAGCAGTGTAATCATGCCCCCAGATTCACGGCCAAAGGCGGCGAAATCGGGGCATCTGCTTGGAAAAAGCGGGAAAGCTTTGCGACGTTATCCGCGCTTTTTAGGCGACCGGCTGTCCGATTTCGGTCCGCGTTTCGGCTTGGGCCCGCCAGTGGCCGGACCATCCGAACGCCCCTTTGCACCAGCGCAACTCTTTCGTGCGAAAGGTTTTTTGCCGCCATCATCATTCCGGCTACGGCGCTGGACCTTGGGTTTTTCCGGCGCATCGCCATCCAGACCCAGCTGATCGCGGACAATTTTTGAACGCACTTCCTCGACCGCGCCCGATTTCAACTGACCCAATTGGAAGGGGCCGTAGGAAACGCGGATCAGGCGATTCACCTGAAGGCCGATATCGGCCATCGCGCGACGGATTTCGCGGTTCTTGCCTTCGCGAAGCGCAACCGTCAGCCACGCGTTCGCGCCCTGCTGGCGGTCCAGCGACACAATCATCGGCTGGAAATTCTGGCCATCAACCGTAATGCCTTTGCGCAGGGGCGTCAGCATATCATCGGTGGGGCGGCCATTCACACGCACGCGGTAGCGGCGCAGCCAGCCGGTCGACGGCAGTTCAAGCTTGCGTTTGATGCCGCCATCGTTGGTCAGCAGCAAAAGCCCCTCGGAGTTCAAATCCAGCCGTCCGACGGTCATCACGCGGGGCAATTCTTCGGGCAGGTCATCAAAGATGGTGGGACGTCCCTGTTCATCCTTGGTCGTTGTCACCAGACCCGTCGGTTTGTGATAGAGCCACAGCCGCGGTTTTTCCGGCGCGCCGATGGGGTTACCGTCGACGGTGATCTTATCGGCATCGGTCACGTTCAAAGCGGCGCGGTCGATGACCTTGCCGTTCACCGCAACGCGGCCTTCTTCGATCATACGTTCCGCTTCACGGCGCGATGCAACGCCCGCGCGGGCCAGAACTTTGGCGATTCTATCGCCGGGGGGTGTGGATGTGCTCATACGCCCGCCTTACAGCGGATCAGGGCTGCGCGGAAGGGGCCTTAGGGTTCGCGCAGCGCATCGCGTGTTTTATAAAGCGGCTTGAGCAGATACTGCAGTACCGTCTTTTCACCGGTCATCAGCTCGACCTGCGCCTGCATGCCCGGACGCAAATCGATCATCGACTGACGGTCGGACAAAGACATCGGATCAACGCGAACGGTGACCTTATAGTGGGACTCGCCATCAGGATCGCGTTCGTCCTTGAACGTATCGGCCGAGATCACATCAACGCGGCCCTTGATCGTGCCATAGATGGTGTAATCATAAGCCGACAGCTTGATCGTCGCTTCCTGGCCCGGACGGATGTTGGCGATGTTTTCCGGCGCGACCTTGGCCTCGACCAGCAATTCTTCTTCGATCGGGATGATCTGCAGGATTTCCTCACCGGGGCGCACAACGCCGCCGATGGTGGTGATCGACAGTTTGTTCACCACGCCACGCACGGGGCTGACCAGAACGGTCCGTTGCAACTGGTCGGTCGATGCCTTCAGGTTCTGCTTCAGCGTCGCCAGTTCTTTCAGCGTTTCGGAAAATTCCTCGGCGCGGGCCAGTTCGGTCTGGGTGACGATTTCGTCGTGTTTCAGCTTGGCATCGGCATAGGTTTTGCGGGCCTGCGTGACCTCGGTCAGCGCGACAACCTTGTTGGAATAGAGGTTCTCCATCAGCTTAAGCTCGGTCGCGGCCTGATCCAGGATGCGTTTCGCTCCGTCACGGCGCGATACGAAATCCTGCTGACGCGCCCGCAGAAGCGACCGTTCGGACGCAAGGATCGCGGGATTGGATTCGGCGAAAATTGCGGGGACGTCAAAGTCTGACGCCCCCGCCAGTTCGGCCTCGAGTCGCAAGCGGCGTATCTCGAGGGCGGTGATCTGATCTTCGATGTCGTCCACCGAGGACTGGAACATCGTGCCATGCAAACGGGCCAGTACATCGCCCTGCATGACTTCTTCGCCTTCCTTCACCAACAGGGCCGACAGAATGCCGCCCTCGAGGTTCTGGATGATTTGCGGGCGTGACGAGGACACGAATTCGCCATCGGCCCGCACAATTTCATCGACCCACGCAAAGGACGCCCACAGGATAAACGCCCAGACAGAGATCGCCGACAGCCAGATGGTCAGGGACGGGCCCTTCATCTTGGTTTCAATCTGCGCGTTCAGGTCGGTCATGCCCATTGTCATGGTCGTTACCCCTTTTTCCCGCCAGCGGCGGCGCGTTGCAGGTGGTCAAGCACCTGATCGCGGGGGCCGTCTACGGTCATGCGACCGCCGTTCAGAATAAGTGTGCGCGTCGCCAGCGACAGGATCGGCACGCGGTGCGTGGCAATCACAGCCGTCCGGCCCGGCAACCATTTCGCAAGACGCGAGATCAGCGTTTTCTCAAGCGTCTGATCCAGCGCGGCGGTCGGTTCGTCCAGCAGCACGATTTCAGGATCCTGCAGCCACAGACGTGCCCAGCCGATGCTTTGGCGCTGCCCGACAGACAGGCCCGAACCGCCGTCGCCGATGGGCATATCCAGACCTTCGGGATGCGCTTTGACGTATTGGCCCAGCCCCGCAAAATCCAGCGCGTGGTACAGGCGGTCGTCGTCCGCTTCGAGCATCGACAGGTTCAGGTTATCGCGCAGGGTACCCGCAAACAGACGCACGTCCTGGCCGAGATAACCGATGGAGCGGCGCAGGTCGGTCGGGTCGATCTGGCTGATCTCAACCCCGTCCAGCAGAATACGCCCCTCGGTCGCGCCATAAAGACCCGACAGCAGCCGCAGGAAGGTCGACTTGCCCGCACCATTGGTGCCCAGAATGGCCAGCGACTGACCCGGCTGGATGCCAAGCGCGGGAATATCCAGCGCGGCGTTGCCTTCGCCATAGGCGTAGGTGACGTTGGTCAGCTCATACTGGCCGCGCAGACGTTCGCGGCGCAGGTATTTGCGCGTCTCGCTGCGGTCCTGTTCGGCCTCGGCGATGGCATCCAAGCCATCCAAAGCGGTTTTGACATTGCCCCAACGCGACATGATGCCGGACAGCTGGGTCAACGGCGCAAGCGTGCGCGAGGTCAGGATACCCGTCGCGATGATCGCGCCGACGGTAAAATCGCCCGCGAACACCAGATAGGTGCCGGTGATCACCGCGCCCACATAGGTGCCCTGCTGAATGGCCTGCGCCCAGAAGGTCAGGTTGGCCGACAGTTTGCGCTGTTCCGATGTCTTGACCGATTGCACAGCCGACATTTCTGTCCAGAGACGACGGAAGCGGTCTTCGCCACGGGCGGCTTTGATGGTGTCGAGCTCTGCCACAACCTCTTGCAACAGACGCGCCTGTTTGGTGCTGGCGCCCTGCATTTCGCGGGTCAGTCGCATCATCCGGCGTTGCAACAGCAGGCCCGGCACGACCATCAGGATACCACCCGCGATCAGAACCCAGACAACGCTGCCTGCAATCGACCAGACCATAAACAGGAACAGAAAGATAAACGGAAGATCAGCCACAGCCCCCACGGTCGAGGCGGTAAAGAATTCGCGCACAGACCCGAATTCGCGCATGGCCGAGAATAGCTGCGACGGCGAACGCGCGGCGATTTCCGACCGCATCCCTAACAGGCGATCCATCAGCAACTGCTGCACGCCCATCTCGATCTGCCGCCCTGCCCCGTCCAGCAATTGCGCACGGGCCGCTTTCAGAAAGCCTTCCAGCAACAGCGCCATCGCGGCACCGGCGGCAAGCACCCAAAGCGTCGCCTCAGACTGATGCGGGATCACGCGGTCATAGACCTGCAGCGAAAACAGCGCGACCGCGACGGCCAGCATGTTCGCCACGAAAGACCCAATCGCCACCTCGCCGAAATGGCGGGAAAAGCGGCCGAACTGGCCCCAGAACCAATGTTTCTTTTCGTTCAGACCAGCGTGGATTTCGCTAAGCCCTTCGATCGGCGCATCGCCACGCAGGATGATGCCGCTGAACACAGGGGCGAACTCGGCCACCGGCACTTCGCTGCGGCGGTCTTTGACGCTGTCGTCATAGACGGTCAGCATCGATCCGCTTTGCGACAGAACCAGAACGATCTGGCCCGATGTCATCAACGCCAGCGCAGGGAAATGCGCCTTGGTCAGGCGGGTGGATTTCTGCGCCTCGGCCACCAGACCGGCGGCTTTCATGCCCGCCAGCAGCGCCTCGGGGCCATAGCTGTCATCTTTTCCGCGATGTTTGGTCAGCGCGTCCAGAATATCGGGAATACGGCCTTCGATGCCCTTTTGACGGGCAAACAGCCGGATCACTTCGGCACGGGCGCGTGCCTTGTCACTGTGCAGGGGCGCACGACCGGGTTTGTTGGCCACAGCCTCTGACATGGTGTTCAGATGCTCTCGGGCCTTACCGGCCATGGCGATGACCTGCTGCGAGTTCAAATCCGATCCCCCGAAGCAAGCACACCTTGAAGCTCGGCGATCCGAAGCTCGGCCCGTGCGGCTTTGTATTTGACCTCAAGCGCGGTTTCGAGTGCGCGGATATATGTCTCGTAGACGCCGACAACCTCCATCACCTTGCGCTGTCCGCCGTCATATTGCTTCTGGAACAGATCAAGGTTGGATTTCGCCTGCGTCACAAGCGATGACGCCTCTGCGCTTTGGCGTTTGTAGGCCTCGTATTTGCGGGCCAGCGACGCCATTTCACGGTTTGCATCCTCGCGTGCCTCGGACACACGGCGTTCTGCGGTGTCTTTGGTCAATTCGATGGATTCCAGCGTGGCCATGGTGCCAAAGCCGAAGCCCTGATCAGCCTGTACGTTCAGACCGCCACCTGTGTTGCCGTTCTGATCAATGCTGGCCTGCGCACCCAGTCCGGGCAGATGGCTGGCGCGGGCGATGCGGGCGTTGGCCAGTGCGATGTCGCGGGCGGTTTCGGCCTCAAGCACCGAAAGCGGATCAATGGCCACGGGCGCGGCACCCAGTTGCCCGATACCACGGACATCGTCCATCGGGCTGGCCGACATGGCGTTCAGCTCGGCCAGCGCGGTTTCCGCGTCTTCCCGTGCGGCGCTGCGCTTGGCTTTCAGGTCCGCAAGTTTCTGCTGAATCACGTTCAGGTCGGACATGTTGGACACGCCGCCTTTGACGCGCTGATCCATGATCCATTCGAAATGGTTCAGATCGCTAAGCGCCGCATCATACTGCGCGGTGGCTTCGCGGCCTTCCGCAGCTTTCAGATAAAGCCCGATGGCATCAGCCACGCGTTTGTTGCCGTCGGTGGACATGGCGACAGCGGCGGCTTCGACCTCGGCCTGCGCCAGATCACGTTCGGCGCGCTTGCGGCCATTGTCGAACAACACCTGATTGACGACGATTTCGGCCACCAGATCACCCAGTGATGTCAGCGACACGCGCGGACCCAGCGTCGGAAGCCAGTTCCGGTCAGCGGCCTTTTTGCGCAGGATCGCAACGCGAAGCTCGGCTTCGGCCACGCGGGCATCAGAGGCCAGAACACCAGACGCCACCGTGGCGTATGGGCTACCTGCCTGAAGGATGCTGTGACGCGCTTTCAAATTTTGAATGATCGGGGATGTTTCGACGTCTGCCTGCACAGACGCCTGGCCCACCAGTTGGTCGTTCGGTCCCGATGCGAAACGCGATGCGGTTTCGGGGGCCGTGGATTTCAGACATCCACTTAATAGAATTGTACTCGACAGAAGCACGATGCCTCTGCGTATTGCCGCCTGCCTCATTGGTCTGTCCCAGTTTTTTTATGATCATTCCCGGCGCATTGCCCGTGCGCCGGGAGGTCTTAGTTTGGGGATCAGATGACAACCTGAGAGATATCGTCCTCGATACGGATCGTTGCTTCGCCCAGGGTGAAGATGTTGAACCCTTCTCCGTCATTGCCGTGCGCAGTTGCACCGGTAATGGTGATCTGATCGTCAACACCGCCTGTGATGGTCAGCGTGTCTGTGTCAGAGTTCAGAGCAAGGATTTGTGCCTCGGTGATGGTCAGTTCGCTGTCTTCGGCAAACTGCAGATCGATGGTTTCGATCTGGTAGTCGCCCAGCGTGTTCGCCAGCGCATCGGTCATGGTGACTTCGGACGTGGTTGTGTCGTCCAGCACCAGATAGGTACCCGATGTGTTGCCCGCATCATCCGTGCCGGTGATCACAAGGTGCGATCCGTCCGGTACGTTCTGGGTGAAAGCATAGCTGGTTTCATTCAGCGGCTCGCCAAGGTCGAACGACATGTTCGCGACCTCTTCCACGGTGCCCGCGTCAGTCACGTGGCTGACCACAACATCGTCTTCGGTGGTTTCGATCGTCACACCGCGTAGACCTGTGTGGTCACGGGTGTAGCTTTCGACCAGCGGCGAATTCGGCGCGTCGGTGTCGATCGACAGGGTTTCCGTGATGGAACGGGTATTGCCCGCCGCATCCGTCGCCTCGATCAGAACCGGCAGATCGAAGGTGCCGCGCGGGATGTCCGCAGACGCCAGATCGACGCTCCAGTTGCCGTTTGCATCGACAGTCGCGGTATGTGTCACGCCGTTGATCGTCACCTGCACGGTGGACCCGCGTTCTACGGTGCCGGTCAGGGTCAGACCCTCCGACGCTTCTGCTGCGTTGACCACGCCGTCACCGGCGATGAATTCGTTGGTGCCTGTCAGCGTGTCGACCAGCGTATCAACCTGGAAGGTCTGCGTGGTCTGCGTGCTGTTGCCCGCCATGTCGGTTGTGTTGATCACAGCCGTGGTGGTGTAGGTGCCTGCCGGAACCTCGCCCGCCGCAAAGGCCACGGACCAGTTGCCGTTCGCATCAACGTTGGCCGCGCGTGTCACACCTTCGAACGTCACGGTCACAGCCGCACCCGGTTCGGTGGAACCGGTCAGGACGATACCGTTGGACGCCTCGGCACCGTTCACGATGCCGTCGCCTTCCACCGGATCGGTCGAAACGCTGAAGTTCTGGACCTCGGTATCGATGCTGACGCTGTCGGTACGGGTCAGAGTGTTGCCTGCCGCGTCTGTGATGGTCGCGGTGATCTGTGCCTCATACGTGCCTTGCGGAATTTCCGAAGACAGGAAGTTCGCCGTCCAGATGCCTTGCGCATTGGTCATCACGTTGCGGCTGACGCCACCCAATGTGACAGTGACCATCTGGTTCGGATCGGATGTACCGGTAAGAACCACGCCATCCTGCGCCTCGGCGAAGTTGACGACATCGTCGCCCTCAACCGGTGCCGCGCTGATGGTCAGGCGGCCTGCGTCGGTATCCACAGCAACCTGCTGGGTCAGCGTCGATACGTTGCCGGCGGCGTCGGTTGCCACAGCGGTCAGCGTGTAGCTGCCTTCGCCTGCGGGCATTTCGCCTGCGCCAAAGTTGACCGTCCATGTGCCGTTCGAAGCCACGGTCGCCGCACGGTTGACGCCGTTGAAGCTGACCATAACGGTGCTGCCCGGCTCTGTTGTGCCCGACAGCGACATGCCTTGAGAAGCCTCAGCCGCGTTGATCACACCGTCCGCACCACCCGGTGCGCCGTTGATCGCAAAGTTGCGGACCAGTGTGTCGACATCGACTGTGCCGGATGCTGTGGCCGTGTTGCCAGCCGCATCGGTGGACACTGCTGTGACTGCAACCGTCTGTTCGCCTTGCGGAATTTCCGACGCGGGGAAGTCGACCGACCAGCTACCGTTCGCGCCCACGACTGCCGGGCGTGTCGCGGACCCGAAGGTGACCATAACGGACGATCCCGGCTCGGCTGTGCCTGTCAGGGTCACGCCGTCGGTGCGTTCGGTGTTGTTGATCACACCGTCGCCTTCGACGCCAGTGGTCGAAACCGTCAGGCCGGTGGTTGTGTCCAGATGGAATGTGTCTGTCGCCGTGGCCGAGTTGCCCGCCAGATCTGTCGAAGTCGCGGTGACAGTGATGTCCTGCGTGCCTTCGGGCAGATCAGAGGCCGCGAATGTCACGCTCCATGCGCCATTCGAACCAACTGTTGTTGTATGCTCGACACCCAGAATGCTGACAACAACGGTCGCGCCCGCTTCGCCGGTGCCCGAGAAAGACACGCCATCGGCACGCTCGGATGCGTTGACGATGTCGTCACCTTCAACCGCAGTCGACGAGAACGACAGCGATGTTTCGGTGTCGATGCGGATTGTGTCGGTGATAACGGTGCTGTTGCCCGCCGCGTCCGTCGCGGTGATGATGATATCTGCGTCGTATTCACCACCCGGCAGTGTGTTTTCGTCGATGGTGACAGTCCAGCCGCCATTCGCATCCACTGTCGCGGGGAAATCTGTGCCACCAACCGTAACAACCACGGTCGAACCCGGTTCAACCTGACCGCTCAGGACAACGCCACCTGCGTGGCCGTCGCCGTTGATGATTTCGCTGACGGAAACCGTGCCGCTTTCGACCTCGACCGCGGGAGCGGTGACATCGATGCTGACGCTAGGCCCATCCAGATCGACAGAAGAACCGTCGGGCTGGTTGACCGTGACTTCAACGTCATAGTTGCCATCGGCAGGGAATGCGTCGCCGGTAAATTCGGCTTCCCACGTGCCTTCGTCCGTGGCTGTCGTTGTGACGGTTTCCTCGCCAATTGTGACGATCACTTCGGAACCCGGTTCAGCCGTACCTGTAATGACAACTGTCTGTGTGTCATCGCCGTAAACTTCGCGCGGAACGTCGACGTCATCGACGGTCGGCGTGATCATCGAGCTGCCGCCGCCCGAACCACCGCCCGAGCTGTCATCATCCAGAAGCGACGCGCCCAATAGGGCCGCACCACCCGCAGCCGCAGCCGCCGCAGCACCGCCGCCGCCGACCAAACCAGCGCCCAGCAGACCGGTCGCCAACATGCTGACCTCTTCTTCGGGCTGCACGTCGTTCGCGATCATCGCGTAGTCGGACGGCGATACGACCGCCGGCTCTTCGACAAAGATCAGATCATCTTCAGGGGACCATTTACCCCAAGTTTCTGTGGGGCCATACTGGGCCAGCAGAATGCCGCCCTCGGCTTCGACGAACTGGACCGAATTCAATTGGCCTTCGGCGCTCAGATACAGCGACACAGGCGCGCCGTTGCCGAAATAGCCGTCCAGAACGATCACCCGGCCATCGGCCAGAGTGATCAGAAGATCGTCGCCCGCACGGTCATAGCCACGCAGGTTTTCTTGTTTGATATTGATAGAAATTTGGTCGCCACGGTCGACAGGGATTACAAAACCATCACCATCACTACCCACGGTACCCATCTGCACCGCACCCGCAGGGGTACGGATCGCATAATCGATCGCGTTCATTATAACACCGCCGTTGCCTCAATCGACGACTTTTCGCCGTCATATTCTTTTATGATTTCATCCGTACCTTAATTTCGCCTCATTCTCCAAGGGAAAATGCGTCAGGAATTATCAATAGTGACAAATCGCATCGAAAGTTGTTGTCAAAATCCAACACACGCATCACAGCTTTGGAATTTCTAACCAACTGGAAAAAAACAAAAATTTTCTGAACGATATTTTCAAGGCCTTTATTTTCCTGATCTTTTACCCCATTGCGCCCTGCCGTTACCCCCAACCCACACTCAAAAGTTAGGGTCTTTGCCGAATGCGCCGCGTTTTCGCATCACCGCGCGAAAAAATCGCCTTGGCGACGGCCATTCGCACCCTAGGTTTCGACAAATCATTGGCTTTGCCGCGAAACGCAGGTAACCGAGGGCGCGCAACAATATGCAGATGACACGACCGACGATGACCCAAAGTTTTGATCCGTCCGAGGAAGATGGCCGCCTGTTCCGCAATGCTCTCGGGCAGTTTGCGACAGGTGTCACCATCGTGACCTGTGATGCAGGCGACGGACCTTTGGGGATCACCGCGAACAGCTTTTCATCCCTGTCGCTGGATCCACCGCTGGTGCTGTGGTCACCGGCGAAACAGTCGTCGCGCTATCCGTTCTTTGCTGCGGCCTCGCATTTTGCCATCCATGTGCTGGCACATGATCAGGCAGACCTGTGCACCGGATTTGCCCGGAATGGCGATGCCTTTGCACAAGCCGACTGGGTGCGGAATGCGGACAATGTGCCTTTGATCAACGGCTGCCTTGCGCGCTTTGAGTGCAAAACCGAAGCCTGCCATGACGGCGGCGACCATACCATTATGGTCGGCCGTGTTCAGCGTGTCAGCATGGGAACCGGCGCGCCGCTGATGTTCCATGCGGGGCGCTACGGGCAGTTCAGCGCGGACTAACCGTCAGGATGCGTTCAAAAGCTTGCGGATAACGGGCTGCTTCTTGGGCTTGTCCCGCAAGGACATCAACAATTCCGCCAGTTCGGGTTCATGGACGCGCTTGGCCGCGGCTTTCAGGCTGAACCAGCGGCGTTTGCGTTGATGACGCTCTTTCCAGTTCCGCTTCAGCTTTTCCACGATCATCGGGTACACACGCACCACGCAAGGCAGCGGAGTCTGATCCTTCAGGATTTTATCATAGCGGTAGGTGCCAATCATCTCCTTCGAGATACAGCCCACGGCGCCTGCTTCTTCAAGCGCTTCGATCTCGGCGGCGGACCACGGCTTTTCGTCGCTCATTTCCCAACCTTTGGGCATGACCCAACGACCCGTATCGCGCGATGTGACCATCAACACCTTCAGGGTACCGGAACTGTCCCAACGAAGGGGAAGGGCTGCGATTTGCATGCCGATTGTGCGTGCCATCTGACGAACTTTTTTGATTATGATTTTGTGCCTGTGATCCCGTTTATATGCCAAATCAAGCATAATTTCCATGCCCAGTGACAAAATGCGCCTATTTCGGTGGCATCTGGACCTTTAGCAGGCCCTCTTGGATGGCGTCGAAAACGGGCCGTGGGGTCAGGACAGACACCATGTCAGCAGGGTTGCATCGGGCACTGACATAGCCGTCGTTAGTCCACATCTTCACGGTGTCATCGCGCCGGACGAATGCACGTCCTGTGGTGTCGGTGAAAAACACAGTGTCCGGCACTTCCGCAAAACGTGCGTCGAAGGAATTCTGCCGCCCGTTCGCGTCACGCCGATACCTGTGCAAAAGCGCGTCAATCTCGCCCGCTTTGGGGTTGGAGCCAAGTTCGGGGCAGACCT
Organism: Thalassococcus sp.; assembly: GCF_982780845.1. Taxonomy (NCBI): domain Bacteria; kingdom Pseudomonadati; phylum Pseudomonadota; class Alphaproteobacteria; order Rhodobacterales; family Roseobacteraceae; genus Thalassococcus; species Thalassococcus sp. The sequence goes on along the minus strand of NZ_CEYADA010000013.1, from coordinate 15,124 downwards.
TGATCATCGCCTGCTTGAACGCCAGATAGTCGGCGCGCCTGCATTCCGCGCAGGGGCGATGACCGGCGGCATAGGCCGTGGCTTCGTCCAGAAAGAACAGTTCGGTGTAGGACCGCGGCGCCATAATCTGGCGCTGCCGGTTTTTGAACTGCAAGACACAGGTGATCCACGCCTTGTGCGCCCAGCTTCTGTGGCCAAGGTTGCCTTGGTCATCGTGCAGAATACCGCGATTGCCCATGTACGCGCCGCGCTGCGGGATCGCAACGATATCGCCAAAGGGCGTGACGCGGTTTTGTCTAGGCTGGCACATAGCGGCCAGCCTAGACGGGTTTCATCAAGGCACCAAGGCGTCTGGCAGGTTCTGATAGCACACGGGCCGCAGGAACCGGCGGATGGCCAACGTGCCAACCGACGTCGCGCCGAAATTGGTCGATGCGGGGTACGGCCCACCGTGAACCATCGCATCGGCCACCTCGACCCCCGTGGGGAAGCCGTTCGCCAACACGCGCCCCGCCTTGCGCTCCAGAACCGGCATAAGGCATCCGGCCAAATCCATATCAGCATCATCCATCTGAAGCGTTGCTGTCAGCTGGCCCTTAAGCGCACGTGCCACTTGGGCCATTTCATCGGCATCTTTGACCCGCACGACCATGCCCAGCGGGCCGAAAACCTCTTCATCCAGATCAGGGTTCGCCAACCATGTCTCGCCTGTCGTTTCCAACAGCGCAGGCGTGCCTTGGCGCGCATCCGCGTCTGACGACAAATGCGTGGTCACCCCCGCCGCCGCCATCATATGATCACGTCCTGCACAGAAGGCCGTCGCCATGCCTTCTGTCAGCATGACCTGCGGGCCCACATCGCCCAAGGCCCCTTTGGCCGTGGCGACAAAGATGTCCGCATCCGCGCCATCCACCATCACGACTACACCGGGGTTGGTGCAGAACTGCCCTGCCCCCATGGTCAGCGATGCCGCCCAACCTTCGGCCATCGCCTGACCACGCGCGGCCAAGGCGTTGGGCAAAGCAAAGATCGGGTTGATCGAGCCAAGCTCACCAAAGAACGGGATCGGCACAGGACGCGCGGCGCACAGATCAAACAGGATGCGCCCGACCTTCAGCGATCCGGTAAAGCCAACAGCCTGAATCAACGGATGTTGCACCAGCGCGGTACCGACGTCGGCGCCAACACCATGCACACAACTGAACACGCCCGGATGCTGGCCGGTTTTCTGGATCGCGGCATGGATCGCCTCGACGACAATCTCGGTCGTGCCGGGATGTGCAGGATGGCCTTTGACCACCACGGGGCAGCCAGCCGCAAGCGCCGCCGCCGTGTCGCCCCCTGCCGTGGAAAAGGCCAAGGGGAAGTTCGACGCGCCGAACACAGCCACGGGTCCAATCGGACGCTGCACCATCTTCAGATCGGGGCGCGGCAGTGGCTGACGATCCGGCAAAGCCACATCATGGCGGCGATCCAGATAGTCGCCCTTCAGGATGTGATCGGCAAACAGACGAAGCTGACCTGTGGTGCGGCCCCGTTCGCCTTGCAAACGCCCCTCGGGCAGGCCCGTTTCAGCGCAACCGATTTCGGTGATCTGCTCGGCCCGCGCTTCGATTTCATCCGCGATGGCGTTCAGAAAATCAGCGCGTTCCTGCGCGGTGGTCGCGCCATAGCTCCAGAACGCGTCTTCGGCGGCCTGACAGGCATGATCGACCAGCGCAGGCGTGCCATCAAAAAACGTGAACCCATCGCCTGTGACCGGCGTCGAGGTAAAGGTCGCCTCGCCCGCAATCCAGTTGCCCGCGATCAGATGTTTGCCATGGGGTGTGAATGTCATGTGACGCTCTCCTTACTTTCCCCATTTCAGGGCAATCAGATCCATATCACCGGCCAGTTGCAGCAGACGTGCGCGCGTGCGGGCGGACATGGGTTTCAACGGATGGCGCACGTAGTCAGACCCGATCACGCCACCCTCTTTCATCACCACCTTGCAAGCACGCAGCCCGCACTGGCGGTTTTCATGGTTGATCAGCGGCAGACAGCGCGTCCAATGGGCCAAAGCTGCGTCCTTGTCGCCCGCAAGATAGCTGCGGATGATCTGGCCGATGTGTTCGCATTGCAGGCCCGATGTCATGGTGCCGGTACAGCCCGCATCCAGATCAGCCAGCAACGTCGCGGCCTCTTCCCCGTCGAACGGGCCTTCGATGGCATCGCCGCCCGCTTCGATCAATGCGGCAAGTTTGTCGGCGGCAAAGGGCATCTCCATTTTGAAGTACCGCACCTGCTCAAGCTCTTTCGCCATGCGCGTCAGCAACGGTACCGAAAGCTGGCAACCGGACAGGGGCGCGTCCTGCACCATGATCGGGATGTCGATGGCGTCGGAGACCGCTTGGAAATGCTCGTAAATCCCCGCCTCGGCCGGAACCAGACCAACGCCGTGATAGGGGGGCATCATCATGACCATCGACGCCCCCAGCGCCTGCGCCTGTTTCGCGCGTTCGACCACGATGCCGGTGTGGAAATGGCTGATGGTGACGATCACAGGAACACGCCCCGCGACATGTTCCAAACTGATCCTCATCAGCAGCGCGCGTTCTTCGTCGGACAGCACGAACTGTTCGGAATAATTCGCAAGGATACAGATCGCATCGACGCCCTGATCGATGATGCAATCCAGAACGCGGCGCATACCGTCCTGATCCACGGTGCCATCGTCATGAAACGGCGTGGGCGCGACGGGAAGGATGCCTGTCAGGGGGGAAGTGATCATGTCTTGGTCCTAGTCGTAAAATGGGTCGACGATTTTGCGGTGGCCCAACAGAAAGGCATCAGCCACATGGCGCATCGGTTCGAAATCGGTGTCGCAGGCGCCGGTCGCCAACAGTTCAGCCATGCGGGCGTAGAGGCGCGGGTATTCACCGGATAGCGCCGCAGCACTGGCGCTGTGTTCCTGCCCGTCAATGAACATCCTGCCGCCGCCTTCGTCCAGCAGCAAGGTGCCCGCGTCGGTCACAGCCTCAATCTGCCAGATCTGGCCGCCTTCCTGACGCCAGTCGAAATCGGCGCTGACCTTGGCCCCTTTCGGATGCACAAAGTCCAGCGCAGCGGCGATCGGGCCTTGTTTGTTTTCCGGCACCTCAAGCGTCGCGTTCTTCAGGTGCAACTTGTCCGGCAGGATTTCCGTCAGGATCGACAGCGCGTTGATACCGGGATCAAAGACGCCCAGACCACCCGGCTCCCAAATCCAGTCCTGACCGGGGTGCCAGCGGCGCACGTCTTCTTTCCACGTCACTTGCAAACGTTTCAGCGATTTGTCTGCCAGCCATTCCTTGGCCGCAGGCACCATGGCCGCTGCGCGGGAATGCCATGTTGCGTAGAGCGTCAGGCGTTGCGATTGCGCCAGTTCCGCCAGCTTTTCGCATTCCGACAGCGTCGCGCCGGGTGGCTTTTCAAGCATGACATGACGACCAGCGCGCAACGCGGCTTCGGCATAGTCAAATCGCGGCACCGGCGGCAGGCAGAGCGAGATGACGCGGATATCGGGACGTGCCTTCAGGAAGGCATCGAAATCCGCATGGCTTTCCACGCCCGCGACTTTGCCACTGCGCGACACGGTGGCGGCAAGGTTCCACGCATCCGACGATTTCAGGGCGGGCACGTGCTGGTCCAGCGCGATCTTCCCGATCCCGACAAGGGCGATATCGATCAATGGCTGTCCTTTCCTACGGCGTTTCCGCGGCATCCCTTGAGGAACGTCAGATCGGCACCGGTATCGGCCCCTTCTACATGTTCCTGATGCAGCCACGCATAGCCGGACGTCGCGCGTTCATGGTGCGGTGCCCAATCGGCCAGACGTGCAGCCAGTTCGCCATCAGGGATATCCAGATGCAGGCGGCGGGCGGGTACATCCACCTCGATCATGTCGCCGGTTTTGACTACGGCCAACGGGCCACCTGCGGCGGCTTCGGGGGCGGTGTGCAGGATCACGGTGCCATAGGCCGTGCCCGACATCCGCGCATCCGAAATACGGATCATATCCGTCACGCCCTTTTTCAGAACCTTGGGCGGCAGGCCCATGTTTCCGACCTCAGCCATGCCGGGATAGCCCTTGGGCCCGCAGTTCTTCAGCACCAGAATGCTGTTTTCATCCACGTCCAGAGCATCGTCATTGATCCGCGCCTTGTAGTCGTCGATATCTTCGAACACGACAGCGGGGCCGCGATGGACCAGCAGATGTTCGGACGCAGCAGACGGTTTCAGGATCGATCCTTTGGGCGCAAGGTTGCCCTTCAGAACCGCAATGCCCCCCTGCGCGGTCAACGCGCGTTCAACAGGGCGAATAACGTCTTCGTTCCAGTTCTTGGCGTCTTTAACCTCTTCCCAGATGGCACCACCAGACACGGTCAGCGCATCTTTGTGCAGCAATCCGTCCTGACCCAACTGGCGCAGGACCACGGGCAGGCCACCGGCATAAAAGAACTCTTCCATCAGGTATTCGCCCGACGGCTGAAGGTTTACAATCGTCGGCACATTGCGCCCACAGCGGTCCCAATCGTCAAGCGTGAAATCCACCTCGATCCGGCCTGCGATGGCCAGAAGGTGCACCACCGCATTGGTCGATCCGCCAATCGCGCCATTGACGCGCACGGCGTTTTCAAAAGCCTCTTTCGTCAAAATATCGGACGGCTTCAGATCGTCCTTCACCATCTGCACAATTCGCCGCCCCGACATCTGCGCCATCACGCGGCGGCGGCTGTCGACAGCAGGGATCGCGGCATTGCCCGAAAGCGCCATGCCCAAGGCTTCGGTCATCGACGCCATCGACGATGCCGTGCCCATAGTGTTGCAGGTACCTGTGGAACGTGTGACGGCGGCCTCGGCCTCAAGGAAATCTTCCTGCGTCATCTCGCCTGCCTTCACGGCCTCGGAGAACCGCCAAAGATGCGTGCCCGCTCCAACGCGTTCGCCTTGGAACCAACCGTTCAGCATCGGGCCACCGGTGACCACGATCGACGGCAGATCGACAGACGCGGCAGCCATCAACAGGCTTGGCGTGGTCTTGTCACAACCCACCATCAACACACAGCCGTCCATAGGCTGTCCGCGGATCTGTTCCTCGATGCTCATCGCGGCCAGATTGCGGAACATCATCGCCGTGGGGCGGAAGGTGTTTTCGCTGGCGGAGAACACCGGCACCTCGACGGGAAAGCCGCCGGCCTCCCAGATGCCTGCCTTCACCTTTTCGGCCAATTCATTCAGGTGGCCGTTGCAGGGCGTCAGTTCGGACCATGTGTTCAGGATGCCGATGATCGGGCGACCGTCGAACAGGTCCTCGGGGTAGCCCTGGTTCCGCATCCATCCACGGTGATAGATGCTGTCCCGCGACGTGCCTCCGTACCATTCCTGACTGCGCAGACGACGGGGCCATTTTGCTGGTGTAAATGCCATATTATGCCTGCTTGGATTTATTGTAGACGTCGAAGATCACAGCGGCCAACAGCACCAGACCCTTGATCATCTGCTGATAGTCGATACCGATCCCGAGGATGGACATACCGTTGTTCAGAACCCCCATCAGGAAGGCCCCCACAACCGCGCCGACGATCTTACCGACACCGCCGGACATGGACGCACCACCAATGAACACCGCCGCGATCACGTCGAGTTCCAGCGCAAAGCCCGCCTTGGGCGTGGCCGAGTTCAGACGCGCGGCAAAGACCATGCCCGCAATCGCAGCCAGAACGCCCATGTTCACAAAGGCAAGGAACGTCAGGCGTTCGGTTTTCACACCTGACAGCTTGGCTGCCTTCACATTGCCACCCAGCGCATAGATGCGGCGGCCTGTGACGGTGCGTTCGGTGAAGAACGCATAAACGATTGTCAGAACACCCATGGTCAGCAGCACGTTCGGCAGGCCACGGAAGGTCGACAGTTTGAACAGGATAAAGACCAGCGCAAAGGCGATGATGCCGACACGCGCCCAGAAGAAGGCCTTGGGTTCGGTCTCCATCCCGTAGGCACGGTTCTGTGCGCGCTTCTTCATCTCAAGGTACACGACCAGCGCAGCGGCGATAATACCCGACGCAAGCGCCAGCATATTCACACGGCGTTCGCCCAGGAAGCCAGCGACAGTTTCGCCCAGCCCAGCAGGGAAGATATCGGGCACAAAGCCGTTCGCGATCATCTGGAATTCACGCGGGAACGGGCCCAAAGACTGACCTTCCAGCAACCACAGCGACGCGCCGCGAAACACCAGCATCCCCGCCAAGGTCACGATGAAAGACGGAATCCCCCAATAAGCGACCCAATATCCTTGCGCCGCGCCGATCAAGCCACCGGCGATGATACAGACGATCATCGTCACGCCCGTGGACTGTTCGAATTGAACGATCATCACAGCCGCCAAAGCGCCGACAAACCCCATGACAGATCCGACAGACAGGTCGATATGCCCCGCCACAATGACGATCAGCATGCCCAGCGCCATGATGACGATATAGCTGTTCTGCAGCAGCAGGTTCGTCACATTCACCGGCTTCAACAGGGTGCCGTTGGTCACGATCTGGAAGAACGCCATGATCGCGATCAGCGCGAACAACAGCCCGTATTCCCGAAGGTGCCGCACCAGATAGGCACCGATCCCCGACGCCTCTGATCCTTGTGCTTTGCTATCCGCAAGTTCCATCCCCGATCCCTTCCCTAGTCCGTTACGATCAGCGACATGATGGCTTCCTGACTGGCCTCTTCGGCTGTCAGTTCGCCCACGAATGCGCCTTCGTTCATCACGTAAATTCTGTCACACATGCCCAAGAGCTCGGGCATTTCAGAGGAAATCATCAGCACGCCTTTGCCCTGCGCGGACAGTTCGTTGATGATCCCGTAAATTTCGAATTTCGCGCCCACATCGATGCCGCGCGTCGGTTCGTCCAGAAACAGAACCTCGGGCTGGGCAAAAAGCCATTTCGACAGCACGACCTTCTGCTGGTTGCCGCCCGACAGGTTCACAACCCGCTGGAACACACCCGGTGTGCGGATGTTCAGCGCTTCGCGGTACCGTTCGGCCACGCGGGTTTCTTCGGCCTCGTTCAGGATTTGACCCGTGGCCACACCCTGTAAATTAGCCAGCGAGATATTGCGCTGGATCGTTTCATCCAGCAGCAGGCCCAGCGCCTTGCGGTCCTCGGTCACATAGGCCAGCCCCGCATCAATCGCGCGGCTGACGGTGCCGGTATCGACCGGCGTGCCGTTCATTTCGACCTGACCGGAAATCTTCTGCCCGTAGGATTTGCCAAACAGGCTCATGGCCAGTTCGGTGCGCCCCGCGCCCATCAGGCCTGCCACGCCCACAACCTCGCCCGCGCGGACGGTCAGGTTCACGTCGCGGATCACCTGACGGTCGGCATGCAGCGGGTGGAAAACGTTCCAGTCCTTCACCTGCATCAACACATCGCCCGCCCGACGTTCGCGCGTCGGATAGCGCTGTGCCATGTCGCGGCCCACCATGTGGCGCACGATCCGGTCTTCAGTGATTTCGTCCTGACCGGCGATCATATCAGATACAGTCGTACCATCGCGGATCACGGTGATCTTGTCGGCCACGCGGCGCACTTCGTTCAGCTTGTGACTGATGATGATCTGCGTGACGCCCTGCGCCTTCAGTTCCAGCATCAGGTCCAAAAGCGCCTGACTGTCGGATTCTGACAGGGCCGCTGTGGGTTCGTCCAAAATCAGCAGACGCACTTCTTTCGACAGGGCCTTGGCGATCTCGACCAATTGCTGTTTGCCGACGCCCAGTTTGTCGATCAGCGTACCGGGGGCTTCGCTAAGCCCCACCTTCTTTAGCAACTCCATCGTCCGGCGGTCGGTTTCGCGCCAGTTGATGACGCCACCCTTGGCGCGCTCGTTGCCCAGAAAGATGTTCTCGGCAATCGACAGCAGGGGCACCAGCGCCAGTTCCTGATGGATAATGATGATGCCGCGCTCTTCGCTATCGGCGATGCCCGCGAATTGCGCCAGCGCGCCATCGTAATGGATTTCGCCGTCATAACTGCCTGCGGGATAAACCCCCGACAGGACCTTCATCAACGTCGACTTGCCTGCGCCATTTTCCCCGACAAGGGCAAGGATTTGTCCCTGTTCTACGGTCAGATCCACCTGGTCCAAGGCTTTGACACCCGGGAATTCCTTGGTGATCCCGCGCATTTCCAGCAGCGCAGCCATAGTGCTGTCCTTCCTTCAATCACCCCCCAGGGCACGACCGGTGTTGGGGCCGGACGCACCATGGGGAGAAACCTGTTTTGATTACTTCAGCTGGTCAGCGGTGTAGTAACCGGAGCCGAGGATGACCTCTTCCCAGTTCGACATGTCCACCGACACCGGCTCAAGCAGGTAGGACGGCACGATCTTGACGCCGTTGTTGTACGTCGAGGTGTCGTTAATTTCCGGCTCGCCGCCTTTCAGCAGCGCCTCGACCATACCCACAGTCACACGCGCCAGTTCGCGGGTGTCTTTGAAGACGGTCGAATACTGTTCACCCGCCAGCATGGATTTGATCGAACGGACTTCGGCGTCCTGACCGGTGACGATCGGCATTTTCAGATCGCCAGAGCCATAGCCCACACCCTTCAGGGACGAGATGATGCCAATGGACAGACCGTCATAAGGCGCCAGTACGCCGTGTACTTCGGCATCGGTGTAATGTGCAGACAGCAGGTTATCCATGCGTGCCTGTGCAACCGCACCGTCCCAGCGCAGGGTGCCAACAGTGTCCATGCCCATCTGGCCGGATACGATGTTGATCTCACCACTGTCGATCAGCGGCTGAAGCACAGACATCGCGCCATCATAGAAGAAATACGCGTTGTTATCGTCAGGCGAGCCGCCGAACAGTTCGACGTTATACGGACCGTCGCCAAAGCGTTCTTTCAGACCGTCGACAAGGCTGCTTGCCTGCTGAACGCCTACTTTGAAGTTATCGAATGTCGCGTAGTAGTCGACATATTCGCTGTCGCGGATCAGGCGGTCATAAGCGATGGTTTTGATGCCTGCGAAATGCGCGTTTTCCAACGCGTTGGACAGTGTCGTGCCGTCAATCGCCGCAATCACCAGAACGTCGACGCCATTGGTGATCATGTTTTCGATCTGCGCCAGCTGGTTCGGGATATCATCTTCGGCATATTGCAGGATGGTGTCGTAGCCAGCTGCTTCGAACTGTTCGACCATCGAGTTGCCGTCCGAAATCCAGCGCGACGAGGATTGGGTCGGCATCGCGATGCCAACGGTGTCAGCCATAGCCGCAAAGCCTGTCAGAGCCAGAGCCGAGCTGGTGAGCAATAGTTTCAAATTCATTTGGTTTCTCCTCCCAAGTCCATGATCACGCCTTGTCCGCATCGCTGGTCCCTCCCTCGGGTTGCGGGCGACTCGGCCCACCTCAGCGATGCTGCGCGTCATGGCGGGCAATTTACGCCGCACACTGCATACCTGTAAAATTGACTAACGGGCATTTCGCATATCATAAACGTTATGCAGAATTCAGGACGTCCCATGCAGAACCTTAACCGCATCAAACCCAAGCATCTCGAACTGATGCTGAAGATCGACGAAACCCAGCAGCTGCAACTTGCGGCGCGGGCCGTCGCCATTTCGCAGCCTGCCGCATCCCGCATTCTGGCGGATCTCGAGGCGCAACTGGGCAGTGACCTGTTCATCCGCCACCCCGCGGGGATGGAGCCGACGCCCGCGGGCCGTATCCTGCTGCGGCACGCACGCGTGGTTGTATCGGAACTGGGCACCATGTGGGATGAACTGAACCACCTGCGCTCGGGGTCTTTGGGGGATGTGCGTGTGGGCGCTGTCACCGGCCCCGCTGTTGGGTGCCTGATGCCCGCCGTACAAAGCATCCAGCAGGACTATCCCGATCTGCGCATCTCGGTGGACGTCGCCCCCTCCGCCACGCTGTTCCGCAAGCTGGAAGAGGCGCATTATGATTTCATCATGGGCCGCACCACCCCCGGCTACAAACGGACCGAGTTCCGCTTTCATCCCGGACGCACCGAAATTGTGTCGCTCATGGTGCACAAATCCCATCCGCTGGCGGGGCAAGACCCAGTCGATCTGGCCGAACTGGCGGCCTATCCGTGGGTGATCCAGGAAGAAGGCTTTCCCATCCGCGAAGCGATCGAAAACGCCTTTCACAACAAGGGCGTCTCTGGCCCCAGCCGCGTTTTGAACACCTCGTCCCTGATCATCGCCCTGTCGCAAGTCGCCGAAGGTCAGGCCATTTCGCCCCAGACGAAAGAGGTGATGACGCTCCTGACCTCGCAGGAAATCGGCGCGAACCTGACCGAGTTGAAGACCAGCGCACCGGTGGTGGTGGCCCCCTACTTCGTCATTCAGGATTCACGCCGAAAACTGTCCCGCGCCGCAGAGCGGGTTCTGCACGAGGTTCTGAAGCGGATGTAACCCTATCAGATCGGGTAGTGAACTGGACCGTCCTGCAAGGTGATCCAGCGCAGTTCGGTAAACTCGGCCACGCCCCAAACACCGCCAAAACGGCCATAGCCCGATGCCTTTATGCCACCGAACGGCATTTGCGCTTCGTCGTGCACGGTGGGCGCGTTGACGTGGCAGATGCCGGATTCGATCCGTTTGGCCACAGCCATTGCCCGCATCACATCCTGACCAAAGACCGCCGCCGATAGCCCGTATTCGCTGCTGTTGGCGATGCCTACGGCTTCGTCCACGGACCCTGCACGAATGACCGAGGTTACGGGGCCGAATGCTTCTTCGGTATAGATCCGCATTTCCGGTGTCACATGATCCAGCGCGACCGCGTTCATTATGGTCTGATCGCCACCTCCACCGATCATGACAGCGCCCTTATCGACCGCATCCTTGACCAGATCGCGCACACGGTCCGCCGCCCCTTGGTTCACCAGCGATCCCAACGGCTCGGTCCCGTCACGGGGATCACCCGCGCGCAGGGATTCCACCTTTTTCGTGTAGGCCTCGACAAACTTGTCGCCAATGTCACCCACGGTGATGATGCGTTCGGTCGACATGCAAATCTGGCCTTGGTTCATGTACCCGCCAAAGCCCGCCGCTGCGACGGCCGCGTCGATATCTGCATCATCCAGAATGATCATTGGGGCCTTACCGCCCAGTTCCAGTAGTGCAGGCTTCAGGTAACGACCACAGAGCTCACCGATGATCTTGCCCACTCGTGTCGAACCGGTGAAGTTCACACGGCGGATCGCGGGGTTCTTAACCAGAGCCTCAACGATCTGCGGTGCGTCGTTCGGATCGTTGGAAATCGCGTTCAGCACACCGGCAGGGAAGCCCGCCTCGGCCACGGCCTCGACCACCAGCGCGTGAACGCGGGGGCACAGTTCAGACGTTTTCATCACCACGGTGTTGCCGCAGGCCAAGGGCGTTGCGATCGAACGCACCCCAAGGATCACCGGCGCGTTCCAAGGCGCCATCGCCAGCACGACGCCTGCAGGCTGGCGGATCGCCATCGCCAAAGAACCGGGGCGGTTCGACGGGATGATCTCGCCCTTGATCTGGGTGGTCATGGCCGCTGCCTCGACCAGCATGTCGGATGCCAGTTTGACGTTGAAACCGGCCCAAGCCTCGGTCGCGCCAAGCTCTTCTTTCATCGCGGCAATAATGTCGCCCGCGCGGGCTTTCAGGTTTTCTGCCGCTGCCAGCAACTTTTCGCGGCGCACACCCGGCGAGGTCGCAGACCATTCCGGAAAGGCCTGCGCCGCGGCATCCACCGCGCGGTCCACATCGCTCAGGCTGGCCGCCGCCGCGTGGGTCACAACATCCCCTGTAATCGGGTTCGACCGTTTGAACTGTCTTCCGGTCTCGGACGGGACGAATTCACCATTAATATAAAGGTTCAGATCAGTCATTTTACCCAGTTCTTTCGTTGGATTAGGAAACAGCCCCGCCCAAAAAGGCGCGGACAACTTGAGGGTCGTTTTTCAGGTCTTCGGCTTTGCCGGACCCGATGATGCGACCGGATTCGATCAGATAAGCGCGATCCGCCAAGGCCAGCGTGGCACGCGCGTTTTGTTCGACGATGACAATCGTCAGGCCCTTGTCGCGGATGCCTTTCAGGGCGGCGAAGACCTCTTGCACCACAATCGGGGCCAGCCCGAGCGATGGCTCGTCCAGCAACAGCAGGTCCGGCGACGACATCAACGCACGACCAATGGCGACCATCTGCTGTTCGCCGCCTGACATTGTGCCCGCGATCTGGGCTTGACGTTCGGCCAGTTTGGGGAACAGGTCAAAGACCTCGTCCTGCAACTGGTCTACCTTGGCCCGCGCCCGTTTCGGGTTCGCCCCCAGCAACAGGTTTTCCGCCACAGACAGGCCCGGAAAGATGCCACGTCCTTCGGGAACCAAGGCAATTCCGTTTTCCACGAGTTCATGCGGCGGACATTTGGTCAGGTCCATACCGTGATAATCCATCGTCCCAGACCCGATGCGCACACGACCCCCGATGGCATTCAGAAGCGAAGACTTGCCCGCCCCGTTGGCGCCAAGGATCGCGACCATTTCATGATCGGCCACCTCTATCGACACGCCATCCAGCGCGACGTGGCGGCCATAGCTGACGGTCAGATTTCGAACATTAAGCATCTTCACTGTCACCCAGATAAGCCGCGATCACGCGCGGGTCGTTCAGGGCCGATTGCGTCGCTTCATCGGCGATCAAACTGCCCGAGTTCATGACGACCACGCGTGGGCACAGGGCACGCACGGCCTCCATGATGTGTTCGACCATCAGGATGGTCAGGCCGCTTTGGCTGAGTTCGCGGATCAGTGCGATGCCTTGGGCCAGTTCCGTTGGGTTCAGACCCGCCAGCCATTCATCCAGCAACAGAACTTCCGGCTCGGCTGCCAAAGCGCGGGCCAGTTCAAGGCGCTTCTGGTCGATGTAGGTCAGCGATCCTGCGCTGGCCGTGGCACGGTCGGCCAGCCCCACGCGGTTCAATGCTGTCATCGCCGTGTCCTTCGCCGCCTGCCCCCAGTGGGATTTCGCGCCGAAGACCGCGGTGATCATCACGTTTTCCATCAAAGACAGTGACGGCAGAATGCGCACCAACTGGAACGTCCGCGCCACCCCTGCATGGGCGATCTGATCCGCCCGTTTGCCGGCCAACGAAACACCGTTCAGACGGATATCACCGGATGTCATGGGCAACGCACCCGAGATCAGGTTGATCAGCGTTGTCTTGCCCGATCCATTCGGTCCCAGCAGCCCGAGGATCTCCCCCTGCTCCAGCGAAAACGACACGCCATCCACCGCTGTCAGACCACCGAATTTCTTGGTCGCTTTGTCGATTGTCAGAAGGCTCATGCTGTCTCCTCCTTCTTACCACGACGCAGGCCTTCGATCCCGGCCAGAACACCATTCGGGAACAGGAACACCACCCCGATGAACAACGCGCCAAGGAAGATCGGATAGACGTCAGGGAAATGCGCCGACAGGTATTCAAAGGCCAGAAACAGCGGGATCGCGCCCAGTGCAGGCCCCCAAAGCCGGTTCGCCCCCCCGAACAACGCCATGATCACGGTCAGGAAGCTGACGGTCGGATTGAAAACAATCGCGGGTTCCACATAGACCCAACGGGGCGAAGCGATGGCACCGGCCAGTGTCAGGATCGTGGCCGACAGCACAAAGGCCATCAGCTTCATCCGTGCCAGCGGAATACCGGAATGGGCCGCCACAACCTCATCATCGCCAATCACGCGCAGGGCCAGACCCAGACGGCTGCGATTGATATAGGCGGTCAGACCAATGGTGATCGCGGCCAAGGCCAGCATCTGCCAATAGATGCCACGCGCGGTGATATCGACAAAGATATAGCGCCCCAGCGTGCCGTAGATGTTGATCTCGTACCATGTGATCAACTGGCGGATCAGTTCGGCCAGACCGAAGGAAAAGATAACAAAGTAAACGCCAGCAAGCCGTAGCGTCGACAGCCCCACAACCAACGCCATGGCGGCCCCCACACCTGCCGTGATCAGCAGGATCATCGGATAGGCCATCACCTCATTCAGCATGGCGACGACATAGGCGCCTGCCCCGTAAAACGCGACGGTGGCCAGCGATACATAGTGGGTCGGGCCCGAAAACAGCGCCCAGGCCGAGGCCAGCGTGACATAGGTCACCATGCCGATCAAAAGACCCAGCGCATAGTCCGAGGCCACAAAGGGAACCGCCGCCAAAAGCGCCAGAGCAACAGGATAAATCACGTATTTCATGGCTCAGGCCTTTCCGAACAGGCCTTGGGGCCGGAACAGCAGAACCAACAGGAAGATCGCGAATGTCGCAGCCAGCGTCAGACCCGGATCAATCGCGGTGGCCACAAAGGTTTCAACCAGTCCCAGCAGCAGTCCCGCCGCCAGCGCACCGCCAACGTTGCCTACGCCGCCCATGATCACGATCACCAGTGCCTTCATCGTGAACACCACGCCACCGCTTGCCGAAAATGTCTGGTACATCGCCACGGTCGCCCCTGCCGTCGCGGCCAAAGCTGTGCCCAAAGCAAAGCCCTGACGGGCGACCTTGTTCACGTCCAAGCCCACCAAAGGCGCGGATGTCGGCGTTTGCGCCACGGCCCGCAGCGCCAGCCCCCAGCGTGTCGTTGCCAACGCGATCACAAGCGCGCCGCCAACAACCACGCAGATGCCCAAGGCGATCAGGCGGTTCAGCGCGACGGTCACGCCAAAGATCGTCACGCCCTTATCCAGATAGGAAATCGACGTGAAGTTCGGACCAAAGACCAACAGCAGCACGCCCTGGATCAGGAACAGCAACCCGAAGGTCGCAAGAATCGAGTCCACGTCCAGCTTACCCCCGCTGGACCGCGCCACCAGCGGCTTCATCATCACAGTGTACAGCAGGCTGCCCACCACATAGCCAACCGGCCCGATCAGCGCGACTGTCAGCAAGGGCGAGATGCCAAAGCCCTGCATCAGCGCCACAAGGATAAAAGCCGCCGCCAGCGTCAGTTCGCCGTAAGCAAGGTTCATGATGCGGGCGATGCCGTATTGCAGCGTCAGCCCCAGCGCCAGCAGCGCATACGTCCCGCCGAGCACAAGCCCG
>NZ_CEYADA010000012.1:0-120243 GCF_982780845.1 Thalassococcus sp. | reverse complement strand
TCTCGTCGCGCTGACGACCAAGCTCACCCGTGATCGACGCAAATAGCTCGGGGTCACTCTCGGATAGCGGGGTGGTGAAGAAGCCGTCTTCAAGGTGAGAGGCGGTCATGTTGCAGGTACTCCTGTCGCGTGGATTCGTTGCGGCGTTTCGTATCGGAAACACAATAAGATGTCCAAGGTGATAAACCGGTCTGATACGACAATGTAAATCCCGTTGGCGGCAAAATATCGGTCTAACCTATCGTCTTGCTGGTCCATCGGGGGAGTTTGTGGTTCTTTCGGAGCCAAAGGGTTCGCACAGGAAACAAAATGGCGCTTCGTATCGCTTTTGCAGCCTCTAACGCGCCGATCGCGCAGGCCGCTTTACAGACTTTGACCCGCCGGTATGGGGACCATTCCGAAAAGGGCGCTGATGTGATCGTCGCTTTGGGCGGCGACGGGTTTATGTTGCAGACGCTTCACCGCACACAGGATCTGGATGCGCCGGTCTACGGGATGAACCGTGGCACAGTTGGCTTCCTGATGAACGAGTATTCCGAGCACCTGCTGGAAGAACGTCTGGATGCGGCCGAGGAAGAGGTGATCAACCCGCTGTCCATGCGCGCTGTGACCCGCGATGGCGAGGTGCACAATGCGCTGGCCATCAACGAGGTGTCGCTGCTGCGCTCAGGCCCGCAAGCGGCGCGGTTGAAGATTTCGGTCGATGGCAAGTTGCGGATGGCCGAACTTGTCTGTGACGGTGCACTGGTGGCGACACCTGCGGGGTCGACGGCCTATAATTATTCTGCCCACGGGCCGATTTTGCCGATCGGATCGGATGTTCTGGCGCTGACCGCGATGTCGGCGTTCCGCCCCCGTCGCTGGCGCGGTGCCTTGCTGCCGTCAAGCGCACATGTGCGGTTTGATGTTGTCGATCCCGACAAACGCCCCGTGATGGCCGAAGCGGATGCGCGGGCGGTCGAGGATGTGGTGCAGGTCGATATCAAATCAGAGCCGTCGATTGCACACCGTGTTCTGTTCGACCCGGGTCATGGGCTGGAAGAGCGGCTGCTGCGCGAGCAATTCGTTTAACCCGCCTGATCCAATTGTGCGGCCTGTCGGCCGCGCAGGTTTTCCGCGCCGTCGCTGACGCTTTGGCGCGCGTGCGGGCGCCCTTTGGCGGACCAAAAGGAACGGGGCCGCGCCTACGGCACGACCCCGAACACCCAGGGACTTAACTTTTGGCTTAGGCTTTGGGGTAGCCCAGTGTTTTCACCGCGTCGCTGATTTCATCGAGGATCGCGGGATCGTCGATGGTCGCGGGCATTTTGAACTCTTGTCCGTCGGCGATGGATGCCATGGTGCGGCGAAGGATTTTGCCTGAGCGTGTTTTGGGCAGGCGATCAACCACAGTGCAGAGTTTGAACGCCGCCACCGGACCGATCTGATCGCGGACGCGCTTCACGCATTCTGCGGCGATTTCACCGTGATCGCGGTTCACGCCGGTTGTCAGGCAGACAAAGCCCATGGGCAGCTGGCCTTTGAAGCTGTCTGCGACGCCAACCACGGCGCATTCCGCCACATCGGGGTGACCGGCCAGAACCTCTTCCATCGCGCCGGTGGACAGGCGGTGGCCTGCGACGTTGATGACGTCATCGGTGCGCGCCATGATGTAGAGATAGCCGTCTTCGTCGATCATGCCTGCATCGCCGGTTTCATAGTAGCCGGGGAATTGCTGGAGATAGCTTTTGCGGAAGCGGTCTTCTGCGTTCCACAGAGTCGGAAGTGTGCCCGGGGGCAGGGGCAATTTGACGGCGATGGCGCCCAGTTCGCCCGCTTTCATCGGGTGACCGGCTTCGTCCAGAATTTGCACGTCGTAGCCCGGCATCGGAACCGAGGGAGAGCCGATTTTCACGGGCAGTTCTTCGATGCCTGCGGGCATGCCGGCGATGGTCCAGCCGGTCTCCGTCTGCCACCAGTGATCGTAGATCGGTTTGCCAGTGACGCGCTGCGCCCATTCGATGGTGTCCGGATCGGCGCGTTCGCCTGCCAGATAGATGGCGCGCAGGCCCGAGATGTCGTGGCCCTTCATCAGTTCGACCTTGGGGTCGTCGCGTTTCACGGCGCGGAAGGCCGTGGGCGCTGTGAAGAAGGATTTCACGTCGTATTCGGAAATGATGCGCCAGAAGGTCGAGGCATCAGGCGTGCCGATGGGTTTGCCTTCGAACAGAACGGTGGTGTTGCCGTGGATCAGCGGACCGTAGACAATATAGCTGTGGCCCACGACCCAGCCCACGTCGGATGCGGCCCAGAACACCTCGCCGGGATTGACGTTGTAGATGTTCTTCATGGTCCAGTTCAGCGCAACCAGATGGCCGCCTGTGTGGCGGACAACGCCCTTGGGCGCGCCGGTGGTGCCGGAGGTATAGAGGATATAGGCGGGGTGGTTGCCTTCGACCGGTGTGCAGCCTGTAGGCTCGGTGCCTTCCTGAACGCTGTCCCAATCGTAATCACGACCCTCGACCAGTGTCGCCTGCGCCTGCGGGCGCTGGTAAGTCACCGTGAACTCGGGCTTGTGTTCGGCCAGTTCAATCGCGCCGTCCAGAAGGGGTTTGTATTCCACGACGCGGCCCGGTTCGATCCCGCAGGAGGCAGCGATGATCGCCTTGGGTTTTGCGTCGTCGATGCGCACCGCCAGTTCGTGCGCTGCAAAGCCGCCGAAAACGACCGAGTGGATCGCACCCAGACGGGCGCAGGCCAGCATCGCAACGGCGGTCTGCGGGATCATCGGCATGTAGATGATAACGCGGTCGCCCTTTTCGATGCCCTTGGCTTTCAGTGCGCCGGCAAAGGCCGCAACATCGCGCTGCAGTTCGGCGAATGTGATGGTCTGTTTGGTGTCGGTGACGGGGCTGTCATAGATGATGGCCGCCTGATCGCCGCGCCCTGCTTCGACGTGGCGGTCCACGCAGTTGTAGCAAGTGTTGGTTTCGCCATCGGCGAACCATTCGAACATATCGTTGCCCAGTTCGGACAGGGCTTTGGACGGGGCTTTCGTCCAATCGATGGCCTCGGCAGCTTTCATCCAGAAGGCTTCGGGATTGCTCTTCCATTCGGCATAGACGTCTTTGTAGGTCATCGATCAGCTCCTCCTCGTCACGATAGGGAAGTGTTAGAAAGCCGATGATGGTGGCGCAAGCCCCGTTACCGCAACCAGAAAAAATCCGGTGGGGAAGTTTACAGAATTTGCTGAGGTGTCTGTAAATTACTTAACAAATTGTCTATTTCTGCGTCTGATCAAATGCTTAGGGCGCTGACCCGCATGGGGTGCAGCGCCCTGAAATGTCGATAAACGACCGTTCAGAAACGATCTGTCTGAGTTCAGCCGTATTGCGACACCGGCGTGCCTGCCAGAGCGGCCACGTTCAGCAGCCCGCGGGCGGTGATCGACGGCGTCACGATGTGGGCGCGGTTGCCCATGCCCATCAGGATCGGACCGACTTCCAAAGCGCCCGCTTTCATTTTGAGAATGTTCCGCACGCCCGAGGCCGCGTCAGCATGGGCAAAGATCAGGATGTTGGCATTGCCGGTCATCCGGTTGGTCGGCAGCAAACGTTCACGCAGTTCTGTGTCCAGCGCGGCCTCGACGTTCATTTCGCCCTCATAACAGAAATCACGCGGCTTGCTGTCGAGGATGGCGATGGCGGCGCGCAGGCGTTCGGCGGCTTCGCTGTGCTGATTGCCGAACTGGCTTTGCGAACACAGCGCGATCTTGGGGTCGATGCCAAAGCGGCGGGCATGGCGGGCCGCACCGATCACGGTTTCGGCGATCTGATCCGGTGTTGGGGTCACATGCACATGGGTGTCGGCGATAAACAGGGGGCCGTCTTCCATGATCATCAGGCTCAGCGCGCCTTGGGGCGACAGGCCTTCGGTGCCCAGCACCTGATTGACGTAGTTCAGGTGCCATTTGAATTCGCCAAAGCTGCCGCAGATCATGCTGTCGGCTTCGTCGCGGTGGACCATGACAGCGGCAATCGCCGTGGTGTTGGTGCGCATGATCGCGCGGGCGATGTCGGGGGTGACGCCCTGACGGGCCATCAACTGGTGATAGCTTTGCCAGTAGTCGCGATAACGCGGGTCGTTTTCGGGGTTCACAAGGTTGAAGTCACGCTCGGGGCGGATTTCAAGGCCCAGACGTTCGCACCGGCGCGAGATGACCTCGGGGCGGCCGATCAGGATGGGCTGTTCGGTGGTTTCCTCCAGAATCGCCTGCGCGGCACGCAACACGCGTTCATCTTCGCCCTCGGCAAAGACGATGCGGCGCGATGCGGTGGCGGCGGCTTGGAAGACAGGGCGCATCAGCAGCGCCGATTTGTAGACCGAGGCGTCCAGTTTGCGGCGGTAGGCAGCGATATCTTCCAACGGACGTGTCGCAACGCCGCTGTCCATCGCCGCTTTGGCAACGGCGGTCGAGACGACGCCGGACAGACGCGGATCAAAAGGTTTCGGGATCAGGTAATCGGCCCCGAATGTCAGGCTTTCGCCCTGATAGGCAGCGGCTGCTTCTGCGGATGTGGTGGCGCGGGCAAGGGCGGCAATGCCCTCGACGCAGGCGACCTGCATTTCGTCGTTGATCTCGGTCGCGCCGACGTCCAGCGCGCCACGGAAGATGAACGGGAAACACAGGACGTTGTTGACCTGATTGGGGAAATCCGAACGGCCTGTGGCAATGATCGCATCGGGCGATACGGCGCGGACCTCGTCTGGCATGATTTCAGGGGTCGGGTTGGCAAGTGCGAAAATGATCGGGCGGTTGGCCATTGTTGCGACCATTTCGGGCTTCAGCACCTTCGGGCCGGACAGGCCAAGGAACAGGTCCGCGCCTTCGATCACTTCGGCCAGTGTTTTCGGCTGATCCCCTTGGGCAAAGGCCGCTTTCTGGGGCGTCATATCCTCTTCGCGGCCATTGTAGACCAGTCCGTGCAGGTCGCAGAGCCACACGTTTTCACGCTTCACGCCCAGCTTTAGCAGCATGTTGAGGCAGGCAATGCCCGCAGCGCCGCCGCCGGTCGAGACGATTTTGATATCTTCAAAGGATTTGCCCGCAACGCGCAGCGCGTTGGTGGCCGCCGCGCCCACAACGATGGCGGTTCCGTGCTGGTCGTCGTGGAAAACAGGGATGTTCATCCGCTCGCGGCAAATTTGTTCAACGATAAAACAATCTGGTGCTTTGATGTCTTCCAGATTGATCGCGCCAAAGGTCGGTTCCAGCGCGCAGACGATATCTGCCAGCTTTTCAGGGTCCGATTCGTTCAGTTCGATGTCGAAACAGTCGATGCCTGCGAACTTTTTGAACAGAACCGCTTTGCCCTCCATCACCGGCTTGGATGCAAGTGCGCCGATGTTGCCAAGGCCAAGCACCGCTGTGCCATTGGTGACAACCGCCACCAGATTGCCGCGTGTGGTGTAACGCGCTGCATTTGCTGGATCTTCTTTGATTTCGATGCAGGCCTCGGCCACGCCAGGAGAATACGCCCGTGCCAGATCGCGCCCGTTTGCCATGGGCTTGGTCGCGCGGATTTCCAGTTTCCCGGGGCGCGGTTCTTCGTGGTAGGTCAGGGCCGTTTGGCGAAAACTATCGGTTGGCGAATTGGACATTTCGGGCTCCATTCGGAATTTGGTTGAGCGCTAAACTAATTTTGGCGTCAGGGAAACCCGATTTGCGGGAAATGCCCCGGATATTCCGGAAATCTGGTCACTGACTAAGGTCATCTTTGCGGAAGATGATATAACTTGTCTGTTTGGTAAAATTTCTTGAGGTTCCGCAACGCCTCCCCCCTTGCGCACAATACTACAGGGGCGCAATGTGTCACCCATTCCATATGAGTGAGGTTGCAATGACATTGCGGGATGACGCCAAGCGCGTACGCGAAAACGCCTATGCCCCCTATTCGAATTTCAAGGTCGGCGCGGCGCTGGAAACGCCGTCGGGCACCGTCTTTGTCGGGGTGAACGTGGAAAACGTCGCCTATCCCGAGGGCACCTGCGCCGAAGCGGGCGCGCTTGCCGCCATGATCGCAGCAGGCGAGACGAAATTCAGCAAGGCCTATGTGATCGCCGATGCGCCGTCGCCCGTGCCGCCCTGTGGTGGCTGCCGCCAGAAGCTGGCCGAATTCGCAGCCGAAGGCGCGACCGTCACAATGGCCACGCTTGAAGGGACGGAAAAAACCGTCACCATCCCCGAATTGCTGCCCGGCGCGTTTGATCAAGGCCACATGGACCGCACCTGATGGACGCACGCAGCATCATCGCCCAGCTTCGCCGTGGCGAAACGCCTGACCCCGAAGCGATCGCATGGTTCGCTCAGGGGCTTGCCGACGGCAGTGTCAGTGACGCGCAGGCAGGGGCCTTTGCCATGGCGGTCTGTTTGCGCGGGTTGGGTGATCAGGGCCGCGCCGCACTGACTTTGGCGATGCGTGATTCCGGTCATGTGATGGGCTGGGATCTGGATGGCCCCGTGATTGATAAACATTCCACCGGTGGCGTGGGCGACTGTGTGTCTTTGGTTCTTGCCCCCGCTTTGGCCGCTTGTGGCGTCTATGTCCCTATGATTTCCGGTCGCGGGCTGGGCCATACCGGCGGCACGCTTGATAAGCTTGAGGCGATCCCCGGTGTGCGCACCGATGTGGACGAGGCCAAATTCCGTGCCATCGTGGCCGAAGCAGGCTGCGCCATCGTCAGCGCCAGCACTGATATCGCCCCTGCTGATAAACGCCTTTATGCGATCCGCGACGTGACAGCGACGGTCGAAAGCATTGATCTGATCTGCGCGTCGATCCTGTCCAAGAAACTGGCAGGCGGGTTAGAGGCGCTGGTTCTGGACGTGAAATTCGGATCGGGCGCATTCATGAAAACGGTGGATGAGGCGCGCGAACTGGCGCAGGCCTTGGTCGATACCGCCAATGCCGCCGGTTGCCCGACCACCGCTTTGCTGACCGACATGAACCAGCCCTTGGCAGACAGCCTTGGCAACGCGGTCGAGGTCGCGTCATCCATGCGGGTTCTGACAGGGGCCGACTTCGGGCGTCTGGGCGAACTGACGGTCGAACTGGGCGGTGCGCTGCTGGCATTGGCAAAGGTGGCGCCGGACGCCAAGGCAGGGGCCGCAAAGCTGCGTCAGGTCATCGCGTCGGGCGCTGCTGCCGACCATATGGGCCGGATGATCTATGCGATGGGCGGGCCGAAGAATTTCGTCGAGGATTGGACCCGCTTCCTGCCTGAAGCCACCGTGATCACCGAGGTCACTGCACCCGAAGCGGGCTATATCAGCGCGATTGATGGAGAGGCCTTGGGCCTGACCGTTGTGGGTCTGGGCGGCGGGCGTCAGGTGGAAAGCGATGTGGTCGATCCTGCTGTCGGCGTCACTGATCTGGTCCCGCTGGGCACCAAGGTTGCCAAAGGCCAGCCCTTGGCCCGTGTCCATTCCAGCCGCTTGACGCAAGCCGAACAGGCGGTGGGCGAAGTGTTGGGCGCGATCACCATCGGCGCAAAGCCGGATGTCGGGTCGCTGGTTCAGGAACAGGTCAACGCAAGGGGGCCAAAATGACCCGCGCGTTTCTGGTTGTGATGGACAGCGTCGGTATCGGCGGCGCACCGGATGCGCATCGGTATTTCAATGGTGATCGGCCTGATACGGGCGCGAACACCGTGGCCCACATCGCGCAGGCCTGCGCCGAGGGGCGGGCCGAAGATGGGCGCAGCGGCCCGTTGCATCTGCCCAACCTCAATGCACTCGGGCTGGGCGCGTCGGTTGAGCTGGCCTCAGGCGTGACAGCGCCGGGGTTAACAGCCACGCCTGTGGGTCTTTGGGGGGCTGCGACCGAGGAGTCCAAGGGCAAGGACACGCCTTCGGGCCACTGGGAACTGGCCGGTCTGCCGGTGCCGTGGGACTGGGCCTATTTCCCTGTGTCCGTCCCGAGCTTCCCTGAGGACCTGACCAGACGCGTCTGCGAACTGGCGGGAACAGAGGGCATTCTGGCCAATTGCCACGGCTCGGGCACGGTCATGCTGGATGAATTCGGCGCGGAACACATCCGGACCGGCTGGCCGATTTGCTATACCTCGGCGGACTCCGTGTTCCAGATCGCGGCGCATGAGGAATACTTTGGCTTGCAACGCCTGCTGGACCTGTGCGCGGCCATCGCGCCGACGTTGCACGACATGAAAGTGGGCCGTGTCATCGCCCGCCCGTTTGTGGGCGAGCCCGGCAATTTCACCCGCACCACGAACCGCCGCGATTATGCCATTCGCCCGCCCGAACCGATCCTGACCAACTGGGCGCAGGATGCAGGACGCAAGGTGTTTGCTGTTGGCAAGATCGGCGACATCTTTTCGATGGAGGGCATCGATGAGGTGCGCAAAGGCGATGATGCCACGCTGATGGGCCATCTGCACGATCTGGTGCGCGACGCGCCCGAAGGCAGCCTGACATTCGCGAACTTTGTCGAGTTCGACTCGCTCTACGGTCACCGCCGCAACATCGCGGGTTATGCCGCCGCGTTGGAACGCTTCGATCAGGGGATCGGCCGTGTGCTGGACAGCCTGAAAGACGGTGATCTGCTGATCCTGACGGCAGATCACGGCAACGACCCCAGCTGGACGGGCACCGACCACACCCGCGAACGTGTGCCTGTGTTGATCGCGGGGAAGGGCGCTGGCACCATGGGACATGTGGGTTTTGCAGATGTCGCGGCCTCGGTCGCGGATCATCTGGGACTAGACGCGCGCGGCGCGGGAAAGAGCTTTTTGTGATGTCGGATCGTGATCCTGATGCGCCCCTGACGGAAGAAGACCTGTACGAGGTCGCGAACCTGCCCAAGGTCGAACTGCACCTGCACCACGAAGGCGCGGCGCCACCCCAGTTTATTCGTGGTCTGGCGCGTGAAAAGAACGTCGATATCTCGAAGGTGTTCAGAAAAGACGGCAGCTATGACTTTCAGGGCTTCTTGCATTTCCTGTCGGTTTACGAGGCCGCGACAAGCGTTCTGAAAACGCCTGATGATTACGCCCGCCTGACCACCGCCATTCTGGAAGAAAGCGCCAAGAACGGCGTCGTCTACACCGAAAGCTTTATCAGCCCCGATTTCTGCGGCGGCGGCGATGTCGAGGCATGGCGCGACTACCTTCATGCGATCCGCGAAGCCGCCGATGCGGCCGAACGCGACATGGGCATCACCCTGCGCGGGGTCGTGACCTGCGTGCGCCATTTCGGGCCGGAGCAGGCCAAGGCATCCGCGCTCTGTGCGGCGGAAACCGCGGGCGACTGGATTGTCGGGTTCGGCATGGGCGGGGATGAAAACAAGGGCAAGCAAAGCGACTTTGCCTACTCCTATGACATGGCGCGCGAGGCAGGCCTGAAACTGACCACCCACGCCGGTGAATGGCGCGGTCCATCGGAAGTGCGCGAAGCGGTCGAGGCGCTGAATGTGATCCGCATCGGTCACGGGGTGCGCGCGATCGAAGATCCCGCGCTTTGCGAAATGCTGGCGGAACGCGATGTGGTGCTTGAGGTCTGTCCGGGATCGAACGTGGTGCTGGGCGTCTACAAGTCGCTTAGGGATCACCCGATTGCCAAGCTGAAGGATCGTGGGGTCAAGGTGACCGTTTCAACCGATGACCCGCCGTTTTTCCACACCACGATGCGCGACGAATACGTCAACCTTGCCAAAACATTGAATTGGGATGCCTCGGTGTTCCGCGACTTGAACCAAACCGCGCTGGACGCGGCCTTTTGCGACGGTGCCACCCGCGACGCCGTCGCCAAACGATTGGAGATTTCATGACCCAACATCTGACCATCGTCGATCACCCGCTCGTCCAGCACAAATTGACGCTGATGCGCGAACGCGATACCTCGACCGCCGTTTTCCGCCAGCTTCTGCGCGAAATCAGCCAGTTTCTGGCCTATGAGGTCACGCGCGACCTGCCGATGACCAAACGGACCATCGACACACCACTTCAGGAAATGGAGGCACCGGTGCTGGCGGGCAAAAAGCTTGCTCTGATTTCGATCCTGCGGGCTGGGAACGGGTTGCTGGACGGGGTGTTGGAGCTGATCCCGTCGGCCCGTGTCGGGTTTGTCGGCCTGTACCGCGATGAAGAAACGCTGGAGCCGGTGCAATACTATTTCAAAGTGCCGGAAAGCCTTGAAGATCGTCTGGTGATCGCCGTCGATCCGATGCTGGCCACGGGCAATTCGTCGGTTGCAGCAATCGACCTTTTGAAGAAGTCAGGCGCCAAGAACATCCGCTTCCTCTGCCTGCTGGCTTCCCCCGAGGGCGTGGCCCGTATGAAAGAGGCCCATCCCGATGTGCCCATCGTGACCGCATCGCTGGATAGTCATCTGAACGAAAAGGGCTATATCGTGCCTGGGCTCGGGGACGCTGGCGACCGGATGTTCGGCACAAAATAGGCGTAGTCCCCGCTTTACAGACGCAAGGTGTTGATGCATTCTGCGTCCAATCTGTGGGGTATGACATGAAACTGAAACGCGCGCTCGCTCTTGTTTATCTGGCGTCATCCTGTGCCTTTGCCTTTATGGCTCAGGCCCAGCAAGGAACGGACATTCCTGCAGAATTCCCGCCCGCCAGTTACGAAGGTCGCCAGTATGTCGACAGCCGTGGCTGCGTGTATGTACGCGCAGGCATCGATGGTGCGGTCGACTGGGTGCCGCGTGTCAGCCGTGCACGGGAACATCTGTGCGGCGCGCAGCCGACCTTTGCTGCTGCCGCCCCTGCGCCAACCGTCGCGCCCATCCCGAAAGACGCGATCAAGATCGTGCCGGCCACCACGGTCGCGCCTGCGGCCAAACCAGCTGCGGCGCCGCAGCAACCGGTACGCGTCGTGCGCACCGCACCTGCGCCCGCGCCGGTGGCCAAGCCTGTCGCTAAAACAATCGTAAAGGCGCCAGCTTCCAAGCCCGTGGCGCCAGCGCCCAAGGTGGTCAAAACGCTGCCCAAAGTGGCCACGCCGCGTGTCGTGACGGCTGCGCCTGTTCCGCAAAAACGCATGATTGAAGTGCCTGCAGATAACCAGAGCGCCTGTCAGGGCGCGTCGGCGATTTCGAACAAATACATCGGAAATGGTGGCCGTTATCCGGTGCGCTGCGGGTCTCAGGACACAGGCCACGTGACAGAAATCCGCCGCAGCAAAGTCACGCCGTCTGGCGGTTCGTTCCGGTCCTATCAGGACAGCCGCGGCGGCAACCTGCCGGGCAACACCGTGATCGTCCCCAAGCATGTTTATGACGATCACGAAGGCATCAAACCGCAGATCCCGGCAGGTTACCGGTCTGTTTGGGAAGATGATCGCCTGAACCCCTACCGCGCCTATCAGACGGTTCAGGGGTATTACGACACTCAGGCCAAGTGGACAAACACCGTTCCGCGCCGCATGCTGACACCGTCCGAGGCAGCGAAGGCCAAAACCAAAGCGCCGAAAATCGTCAGCCGCTAAGGGGCTTTGCCACCTTGGCCTGCGGCCAATTCCCCCAAGGTATTTGGGGACAGAAAATACTTGTGATCTGAGCGCCAAACCCGAGGTCGGAGCCGAAGGCTGAGGCCGAGATGACCTGTGCGGCGCAGCCGCGCATCTGGATCAGTTGCCACAAATACCCTGAAGGCGGATCCAGTCGCCGTCAGCCAGAACCTGACGGCTGCCTTCCGAGGCGCGGGGATCCGCTTCGATCAGGGCCAATGTCGTTTCGCCGGTGACGTCCACCGCATAGGCATAAGGTGAAGACCGCAGTTCGGCGGCGCTAAAGGCCGCGATCAAAAGCTGCGGATCAACGGGCGCATTGGGTTGGACCATGACGTGTTCGGCGTAGCTGTCCAGCGCGCTGTCGGGCAAAGAGCCTGTGGTCAGCAGCTTCAGGCTGGCCCAGAGGCCCGCGTGTTCCAGCAGATCCTGAAGCGGATCACTCGCCGCCGCGCGGACCGCTTCGGCTAGGATGTAGCCTGCGGGCACATCGGCATCTTCGGGGTCTTCGACCAGCGCGCGGTTCAGAAGGATGCGACCGCCGGGCAGGTGGGTTGTGGTGGCAACGCCATCGGGCAGGACGACCAGCGCATTTGATCGTTGCGGGCCAAGGATACGTGCCGCCAGTTTGCGCAGCGGCTCTTTCGCCTCGGGTGCGGCACAGGGGCTGCCGGTGACGCGGCTGATCCGGTCCAGAAGCGCGGTGCCGATTTCGGCGCGTTTGACGGGGGGCACGACTTTGCCCGAATAACTCAGCAAAGCGCCGGGCAGCCAGAAGACGGCCAAACCGACGATCGCCACGGCGGAAACACCTGCTAGAATGTGGCGCAGTTTTCCGGGTTGGGGGCGACTGCGGTCGACGGCACGCAGGATCCGGTCCAGAGCGTCGATCATCTGATCTTCACCCTCGGCCAGTTCCAATGTTTCGTTCGGATCGCCGTCGGGGTGATAGATCGCGGGGCGGTCGCCTTTGGCGCTGGCCCGTTCAATGGCAGCAAGCGACCAGTGGCCCAGCACGCGGTCTTGCATGTCGGCGATGGTCAGGGTCGCATCGCCCAGGGACACAACCACTTCACGCCGTTGCGCCGCGCCATCCGCGCGCCACAGGCCCGTGGCCTCAAGCCGTTCGTATTCGTGTAGTGCTGTCATACCGCCGGGCTGCCCTGCCTCTTTGCGGCGCACGCTAGCACGGGCAAAGGGACAAGGGCAACGCGCGGCGGCATTCAGAGCGTTTTTGCCGCTTCGCGCAGGGCGAACTTCTGGATTTTACCGGTCGATGTTTTCGGCAGTTCCTGAAAAACGACCTTCTTGGGCGTTTTGAAACCCGCCAGTGTTTCCCGAGAGAAGGCGATCAGCGTGGCTTCGTCCACCTCGCAGCCTTCTTTCAGTTCCACAAAGGCGCAGGGCACTTCGCCCCATTTCTCGTCGGGTTTCGCGACCACCGCGCAAAGGCTGACGGCATCGTGGCCCATCAGCACGGATTCAACCTCGACCGACGAGATGTTTTCCCCGCCCGAGATGATGATGTCTTTGGCGCGGTCCGCGATGCGCAGATAGCCGTCTTCTTCCAGAAGCGCGATGTCACCGGAATGGAAGTAGCCGCCTGCAAAGGCCTCGGCCGTGGCTTCGGGGTTTTTGTAGTAGCCCTTCATCACGCCGTTGCCGCGGAACATGATTTCGCCGCGCGTTTCGGCGTCGCGCGGTACGCGGTTCATGCTGTCGCCGTCCATGACGGTAACCTCTTCGATGAACGGCATGGCCACGCCCTGACGGGCCTTCAGCGATGCGCGTTCGGCGCCTTTGGTGTCGTCCCACTTGCTGCGCCATGTGCATTCGGTGGCGGGGCCATAGGTTTCGGTCAGGCCATAGACATGCGTGATGTTGAAACCCAAGGGTTCGATCTTGGCCAGCGTCGCGGGGGCAGGGGGCGCGCCTGCGGTAAAGACCTCGACCACGTGATCGAAATCGCGGCGGTCAGCCTCGGGCGCGTTGATCAGCATGTTCAGAACGATGGGCGCGCCGCCGAAATGCGTGACCTTTTCGTCCGCGATGATGCGGTAGATATCTTTCGCAACGATATCACGACAGCAGGCGATCGTGCCGCCGACCGCAGGCATCAGCCATGTGTGGCACCAGCCGTTGCAGTGGAACAACGGGACGATCGTCAGGTAAACGGGGTTCATCACGATGCGCCATGAAATGACCTGACCCATGGCATTCAGATAGGCCCCGCGGTGGTGATAGACGACACCCTTGGGGCGGCCAGTGGTGCCCGAGGTATAGTTCAGCGCGATGCTTTCCCATTCGTCCTGCGGATAGACCCACGCAAAATTCGTATCGCCTTCGGCCAGCAGATCGTCATAGGTCGGGTGGCGGCCTGTGGCTGTCAGCCCCGCGACGGTATCCACGACCTCGATGATTTCGGGGCCTTCGGTTTCGGCGCGCGCTTTGGCGGCTTCAGCCAGTTCGATGAACTGCGTGTCGACCAGTGCGATTTTGGCTCCGCCGTGGTCAAAAATGTAGGCGACGGTGTCCACGTCCAGACGGGTGTTGATCGAATTCAGGATCGCACCAGTGGCGGGCACGCCAAAGTGCGCTTCGGCATGGGCGGGGATGTTGGGCAGGATCGTTGCGACCACATCGCCAGACACAACACCACGTTTGGACAGGCCCGAGGCCAGCTGGGTCACGCGGTTGCGGTATTCGGCATAGGTTACACGGTGCGATCCGTAAACGACGGCAAGATGGTCGGCGAAGACATCTGCGGCGCGTGCCAGAAATGACAGCGGCGTCAGTGCAGTGTAGTTCGCGGCGTTCTTGTCCAGCCCGGTTTCATCGGCCAACCAGCCCATAGTCCTCTCCCCTTTTAATCTCCGGAGCAGAGATGAGCAGGTTTTGAAATCCAAGAAAAGGGCGACAAAGGCATGTTAGCGCTAGGGGTGAGGAAATACTTACCGCCCGAGACAACTTGCCACGGCATCGCAGTTTACCCGCTAGGTGAGAGCATCATTTCAAACACACTATCCGGAGTTGCCATTGCGCAGTGATCAAAGGGCGCTGTAAAAAGCGCCTATGATTATTTCACCCGGTCGTGGTTACATTTTTGTACATATCCCTAAGTCGGGTGGCACATCGCTGGCGATGGCGCTTGAGGATCGTGCCCATAAGGATGACATCCTGATCGGCGACACGCCCAAGGCGGTCAAGCGGCGCAATCGGCTGAAGGGCGTCACGACCAAAGGGCGGCTTTGGAAGCATTCCACGCTGGCCGATATCGAAGGCATCCTGCCGCAAGATCAGCTTGCCCCTTTGAAAGTATTCACCCTGATCCGCAATCCGTGGGACCGGTTGGTCAGCTATTACCACTGGCTGCGCGAACAAAGCTTTTTGCATCCGGCTGTGGCGCTGGCCAAAAGCCTCGATTTCGATCGCTTTCTGGCGCATCCGGTGATCGCGGACGGCATTCGAAGCAATGACTATCCCAGCTATGTGACCACGTCGGATGGGGTCGAGCAGCCCTGTAGCTTTCTAAAGTTGGAAGAGCCGGACGCTGCGCTGGACGCGTTCGAGGCGCATCTGGGGTTTCACCCTGACTTGGGGCACGAAAACGCATCGGATCGGGCAAGGGACTGGCGCGGGTATTACAGCGATCAAACCGCAGGTCTGGTGGCGGACATCTGCGCCAAGGACATCGCACGCTTCGGCTACGCCTTCGATCCTGAATAATAAACGGCCGTTCATTTTTGCTTGCGCTTCGGCGCGAAAAGCGCAGTCTGAACCCATGTGAGGGAGGAACAGACATGCCACGCGATCTGACAGCAGAACCGGTAATGATCCTTGGGGCGGCGCGTACGCCGCTGGGGGCGTTTCAGGGGGCGTTTTCGCCCTTGTCGGCCACCGAACTGGGGTCGGTCGCGATCCGTGCGGCAGTGGCGCAGGCCGGTGTTGCGCCTGAGCGTGTGGATGAAGTGTTGATGGGCAACGTGTTGTCCGCCGGTCTGGGCCAGGCACCTGCACGGCAGGCGGCGCTGGGGGCTGGTCTGTCGACGGCGACGCCCTGCACAACAGTGTCCAAGGTTTGCGGATCGGGGATGAAGGCCGTGATGCAGGCCCATGACGCGATCAAGGTTGGCAGTATCGATTTGGCCGTTGCCGGTGGCATGGAAAGCATGACCAACGCGCCGTATCTGTTGCCCAAGGCACGTGGCGGCGCGCGGATCGGGCATGACCGGATGCTGGATCACATGATGCTGGACGGTCTGGAAGATGCCTATGACATCGCGCCCGACGGCACCCGCCGTTCTATGGGCACCTTTGGCGAGGATTGCGCGCGCAAGTACCAGTTCACCCGTGATTTGCAGGATCAATACGCAATTGAAAGCGTGACGCGCGCCCAAAAGGCCGCATCGGATGGCAGCTTTGACTGGGAAATCGCGCCGGTGACGTTGCGCACCCGTAAGGGCGAACAGACAGTCACACATGATGAAGGCCCGCAGCGGATCGATCCGTCGAAAATTCCGAACCTGCGGCCCGCCTTTGCCAAGGACGGGACCATCACGGCAGCGTCGTCTTCGTCAATCAACGACGGGGCGGCGGCACTGGTTCTGGGTCGCGCGTCCGAGGCCGAGGCTTTGGGGCTGACGCCCATCGCCCGTATCGTCGGCCACGCGGCCTATGCAGGCGAGCCGGGTTGGTTCACCACGGCACCGATCTATGCCAAGCAAAAGCTGGCTGAAAAAATCGGCTGGTCGCTGGACGAGGTCGAGCTGTTCGAAATCAACGAAGCCTTCGCCGTGGTTGCCATGGCGTCCATGTCATCCTGCGGGATTGATCGGGACCGGTTGAACGTGCACGGCGGCGCGGTGGCCTTGGGCCATCCTATCGGCGCATCGGGCGCGCGAATCCTTGTGACGCTGCTGGGGGCGATGAAGGCCCGCAAGGCACGTCGCGGTATCGCCTCGATCTGCATCGGTGGCGGCGAAGCGACAGCAATCGCGTTGGAAATGGAACATTAAGCTCAATTCCAGAAACATTATTTGCCCCCAAAACTGGCATCACCCCTGCTTACTCAACGTAAGCTTGACTGACTGGTAAAATTGGTTTGCAGTTAAACCGACTTTGGTCATCCATTTGTTACAGCAAGCTGCAAAGCCAATTTAAAGCAGTTTGATTTTAATCCGGGGGGATTACTATGTTTGGACGCGCGTCGTTTAGCGGCAAAGGCCGCTTTGTGTTTAATTTGAATAAAGATTTCGGAACTCAGGGTGATGATACTCTGGCCGGAACGGAAGACACGGATTTCATCTGGGGCCGTCGTGGCGATGATGTCATTCTGGGGTCCAGCGGCTACGATTATATCGACGGCGGTCAGGGCTTTGATGTTGTGTCCTTCGAAGGCTCGGTGCTGGATTACGACATTGGCGACGGTCTGAACCACCTTTCGCGCTTTGCGATGATCACAGCGCTGGAAGGCGCGCTCACCACCGGCAGTACATCCCTGAAAGACGTCGAAGCGCTTTATTTCGCGGCGGATGACTACACCTACTATCTGGATGGCACGAACAACGCGGTTCTGGCGGGCGATGACACTGCCGAAGCGGTCGAGAATGTCGAACTGACCATCGCAGGTGCCGATCTTCTGGCCAACGATGTGGAGTTTGACGGTGACCGGATGGTCATCATAGCGGTCGACGCGACCTCGGCGCTGGGTGCGTCGGTGTCTTTGGTGGACGGCAATGTGGTTTATTTCCCCGACACGGCCTTTGACGCGCTGGCCGAGGGCGAAGTGGTCACAGACACCTTCACCTATACCGTTGACGACGGGTTGGGCGGCACCGATGTCGCGACGGTGACCGTGACGGTCACAGGTACCAACGACGATCCGGTTCTGACCATCGACAGCGAAGTCACGATCGACGAAAACACCACCGACGTGACGACTGCTCAGGTCACGGATGTGGATGGCACGACCGCGACCTACAGCCTGTCGGGCGTGGATGCCGCACTGTTCACGATTGACCAGACGACCGGCGCTTTGTCTTTTATCACAGCCCCCGATTTTGAAGCGCCCGAGGATGACGGGGCGGACAACGTCTATAACGTGACGGTCACGGCCACCGACGAATTCGGCGGCACTGACAGTGCAGATGTCGCGGTTACCGTTGCGGATGTTCTGGAACTGCCTGTCATCGACGCACGCATCAACGAATTCCACTATGATAACGATGGGTCAGACACTGGCGAATTCATCGAAATCCGCACCGCTGCGGGTGATGATGTGTCTTTCCTGACGGTCGAACTGGTCAACGGCTCAACCGGCTTGGTCTACACCACGATAGCAGTCAACGGCACCGACATGACCAGCGACGGCACCTATGATTACTATGTGATCAACCTGCCCACGAACGGTCTGCAAAACGGAAGCCCCGATGGCATCGTTCTGACGAACGGCCCTGAGGTGATCGAGTTCCTGTCCTATGAAGGCTCACTTGATGCGGCAGACGGTGCCGCTGCGGGCATGACCTCGACCGATATCGGTGTGTCCGAGGCTGGTTCGACGCCTGTCGGCTTCTCGCTTCAGCGTAACGACGATGGCACATGGCGCGAGCCCGAGGAAAACACATCCGGTGCGGAAAACGTGCCGGTGGTCGAGCCTGCCCAGATCGTGATCACCGAAATCATGCAAAACCCGTCCGCTGTTGCGGACAGCGCAGGTGAGTATTTCGAAATCTACAACGCTGGCACCGAGCCGGTGGATATCAACGGCTGGACCGTGTCGGACAATGACACCGACAGTTTTGTCATCGACAATGGCGGTCCGCTGATCGTGCCTGCTGGCGGGTATCTGGTTCTTGGCAACAACGCCGATACCGCGACAAACGGCGGCGTGCCGGTTGATTACCAATACAGCGGCATGTTCCTTGCCAATGGTGCCGACGAGATTGTTCTGACCGATACCAACAGCGTTGAGATCGACCGCGTCGAATACGACGGCGGCCCGAACTTCCCCGATCCAAACGGCGCGTCGATGGAGCTGATTGATGTGACACTGGACAACAATGTCGGGGCCAACTGGACCACAGCCGAAGATACCTTTGGCGACGGTGATCTGGGCACGCCCGGTGCGTCGAATGACGGGCCTGTGGACCTGACGCCGCGGATCAACGAGCTTCACTATGACAACGTTGATGGTGACACAGGCGAATTCATCGAGGTTCGTGTCGCCGCTGGAACCGATGTTTCGGCCATGAGCGTCGAGCTATATAACGGTAGCACCGGCACGCTGTATGGTCGCTCGCTGTTGGGGAACAGGACGCCGACCAGCGATGGCACCTATGACTATTACAAGCTGAATTTCCTTGGCATTCAGAACGGATCGCCCGACGGCCTCGCGCTGGTCGACAATGGCGAAGTGATCGAATTCCTGTCCTACGAGGGCACGTTCACGGCCACGGACAGCACAGCGATTGGGCTGACGTCCGAAGACATCGGTGTGTTTGAGGACAATAACACACCTGTCGGTTTCTCGCTTCAGCGGAACGAAGATGGCACGTGGAGCGCCCCTTCTGAAAACACTGGCGGTGCTGCGAATACCGAGGGCGATCCGGGCCCCGACGCGACGGCGGTCAAAATCTCGGAAATTCAGGGGCAGGGTGGCGACAGCCTGTTGCTCGGCCAATCCGTGTCTGTAACCGCGGTGGTGACCTATGTGACAACCGACGGTTTCTTCCTTCAGGAAGAAGATATCGACGCGGACGGCGATTTGCTGACCTCGGAAGGCATTTTTGTCTTCACTGGCGGCGGTGACCTTGTCAGCCTTGGCGACGTGATGACGGTCACGGGAACGGTCGGCGAATTCTTTGGCCAGACCCAAATCGCGGCGACCAGCACCGAGTTTGTCACCACGACCACCGTCA
Organism: Thalassococcus sp.; assembly: GCF_982780845.1. Taxonomy (NCBI): domain Bacteria; kingdom Pseudomonadati; phylum Pseudomonadota; class Alphaproteobacteria; order Rhodobacterales; family Roseobacteraceae; genus Thalassococcus; species Thalassococcus sp. The sequence goes on along the minus strand of NZ_CEYADA010000012.1, from coordinate 100,810 downwards.
TGCCGACACCGGCCACGATCACCCTGTCGCCGGATATGGCGCAAAATTACGAAGCCTATGAAGGCATGCAGGTGCTGGTCGAAAGCGGCACGGCTGATCCTTTGACGGTCATCACCAACTTCAACCTTGATCGCTTTGGCCAGATCACCGTGTCGTCCGGCAATCAGTACCAGCCGACGCAGCTTTATGATGCCCAGACACAGGCCGCTGAAATCGATGCCCTGCAAGAGGCGAACGCGAACAACAGCTTGCTTCTGGATGATGGCGTCGACTCCCAGAACCCGAGCAGTTTCAACTATCTGCCGGGCGGTTCGGGTGACGATGGCGACGGCGTTCTGAACAGCACCGATGATTTCAGCGATGCAGGCAGCACGATCCGTCTGGGCGCCGAGATCGAGGCCCCGATCCAAGGCATCATGTCCTACGGGTTTGGTGAGTACCGTGTCATCGTCACGGAAACGCTTCAGATCGACGAAACCACAAACACAGGCGCGCGGACCGATGCGCCTGCGGATGTGGGCGGAACGCTTCAGATCGCGTCCTATAACGTGCTGAACTACTTCACCACGATTGACGAGCCGGGCGCAGGCACCGGACCGGATGGCACGCTTAATCCGCGCGGTGCGGACACGGCGGAAGAATTCGAACGCCAGTCGTCCAAGATTGTCGATGGTATCATCGGCACCGGCGCCGAGGTCATCGCGCTGCAAGAGATCGAAAACAACGGCACCGTTGCGATCGGGACCTTGGTGGATCAACTGAACGCCGAAGGCACCGCCGCGAACTATGCCTATGTCGATCCGACAGGCACAGGTGATTTCATCGGCACCGACGCGATCACCACCGGCATCATCTATGACGCCAACGCGGTGACGCTGCTGCATTCGGAATACATCGTTTATGACGAACCTTCGGCAGCGACGACCTTTGCGATTGCAGATGAAATCCAGACGGCGTTGGGCATCAGCGAGGTTGATGATTTCGACCGCAACCGCCCGACCGTTGTGGCCACCTTCATCGACAATGCCACAGGCCAGACGTTCACCGTTGCCTCGTCGCACTTCAAATCCAAAGGTGACAGCGGCTTGCAGGATCTGGCAGATGCGGCGCAGGCCCATCTGGATGCGGGTGGCACGGACATCACGCAGGCGCAACTAGATGCGCTGTTGGCGGATCCGAACTTTGATCAGGGTGATGGTCAGGGCTTCTGGAACGGTGTCCGTACCGAGGCCGCGCAAGAGCTCGATACGTTCATCAGCACGGTCTACAACGGCGGCGGCGTCGATAACGTTCTGCTTCTGGGTGACATGAACGCCTATGCCGAAGAAGACCCCGTTCAGTTCCTTGATGACGATGCAGGCTATGTCGATCTGATCGATGCCTTTATCGGTCAGGACGTGGCCTATTCCTATGTCTTTGATGGCCAGCGTGGCACGCTGGATCAGGGGCTTGCGGATGCGGCCTTTGCGGCCAATGTCACCGGCGTTACGGAATGGCACATCAACGCGGATGAACCGGACCTGATCAACTATGATACCAGCTTCAACGATCCGGCCTTCTACAACGACGGGGTCTATGCATCGTCCGATCACGACCCGCTGATCATCGGGGTCGAGTTCGATACGCTGATCTTTACCTAAAGCCGTCACCGCAGGCTTGTTTCTGCGATGCAGCGTGATACGTTTTTCGGGCAGGCCTTTGCAGGTCTGCCCGATTTACATGAAAGGATGGGCGTATGCTTCGTAGACTGTCATTGGCCTTTGTCGTGCTGGCGGCTCCGCTATCGGCAGAGATGGCGCATAACAGCGATATGATGGTGACCGGTGCCTATGCCTATGAAACACCGAAATCAGCGCCCAGTGGCGCGGGCTATCTGACGGTGATGAACATGGGCGACACAGATGATGTGTTGCTGGCGGTCAAGTCCGATCCGATGCAGGTGATGATGCACGAAACCGTCGAGGAAAACGGCGTCGCGCGCATGGTGCATAAAATGTCAGTGCCGGTCGCGGCAGGCGACACGGTCAGTTTCGAACCCGGCGGTCTGCACATCATGTTCATGGGGTTGAACGGTGATCCGTTCGAGGAAGGCGAAGCTGTTCCGGCGACGCTGGTCTTTGAAAAGGCGGGCGAGGTTGCCGTGGAATTCACCGTCATCAACCGCCGCGCCGAACCGCCGATGGACCACGGTGCAGGTCACTAATCGTCCGATATTTCAAAAGAGATGTATGCAAAATTGGACCGCGAGGCACTGGGGGTGTCTTGCGATCGCTCGCCATCCCGCGGCCCAAGTTCTGCATACCTTCAGACACTAATCTGCAGTTGTTTTGACTTCTGTGCGTTTTGATACAGAAATCATTTTTGTCTCATGATTTCGGGGGCCTGTTCTTGATCTTCATCCGCTCCATGTCGGGTGTGATCGGCACATATTCATCTTCATCACCCGGTGGCAGATGGAACGGACCGTTCGACCAGTCGGCGGTTTTCCAAGCCTCTTTCGCGGCGTCGATCTTCTCGGGCGAGGATGAGACGAAATTCCACCAGATATAACGCGGTCCGTTCATCGTTGCGCCACCCAATGCCATTAGCCGCGCGCCTTGCGGGCCTGCCTTGATGCTGATCCGGTCGCCGGGGCGGAACACCATCATGCGGCCCGTGTCAAAGGTGTCGCCCGCCACTTCGATCGCACCTTGGGTGATATAGATGCCGCGGTCTTCGTGGTTGTCCGGCAGCGGCAGCGTCGCGCCCGGTTCCAGCACCACGTCGGCATAGAAAATCTCGGACTGCATGGTGACGGGCGACGCAGCCCCCCATGCATCCCCAAGGATCAATCGCGCCGTCGCGCCGCGATCCGACAGAAGGGGCAGGGCCTCTTTCTTGTGGTGTTCGAAATCCGGAGCCATGTCTTCGCGGTCTTCCGGCAAGGCTACCCATGTCTGGATGCCGAACAGGCTGTGGCCGGTGCGGCGGGCCTCGTCGCCAGTGCGTTCCGAATGGGTCACGCCGCGCCCTGCGAGCATCCAGTTCACCTCACCGGGATAGATCATCTGGTTCGTGCCCAGACTGTCGCGGTGCTGGAATTCGCCTTGGTACAGGTAGGTCACCGTCCCCAAGCCGATATGCGGGTGCGGGCGCACGTCGATGCCTTGATCGGTCAGAAACTCGGCCGGTCCCATCTGGTCGAAAAAGATGAAGGGCCCGACCATCTGGCGACGCGGTGTAGGAAGCGAACGCCGGACCTCGAACCCGCCGATGTCGCGGGCACGGGGGATGATTACCGTGTCGATGCTGTCGGGGTTGACCGTGTTCGGGTCGATGGTGGGGTTCCAGCTCATGTGACGCTCCTGTGGTTGCGTCTAGGGTAGGGCGCACAGGGTGGTCTGGGTATGGTCAATTCTGTGCGTATTTGCACAGGCGTTAAGCGCCCACGTCCGGCCCGTAGCAAAGCATCGGTTTGCTGTCCTGTTGAGCCTCGTACAGCGTCGTGGCCTCGGGGTCGTTCTCAAATATCGCCCGCAGGCCGGCAGGGGCGCGGAAGAACGTCCAGCACTGCGGATCAAGGTTGTCTTCATAGACAAAGCAGATCTGACTGTTTTCTTCGTACCAGAAACCATCTTTGCAATCGCCATCAAGGAAAGACCACTGGACACGGCGGTCCGGCAGATAGCGCTCGGCGCCATAGGCCATGCCGTCCTGCCCGAAATAAAGCGTCTTGCCCGTGGTGTAGGCCTCGAACTCGGACGCGGACATCGGCGATTGCGCGTTAGCAGGAACTGCGAAAGCCAGACAGACAGCCATCAAGCGAAGTGTCACGCCCATTTCTTTGCCCTCTTGTCCATGATGTTGCGCCAGACCGGCGGAAGCAGCGCAAGCACCGCCATCACCGGCAGGGAATGCGGCAGGATCGGCATCGCCGTACGGTCCAGCGTCAGGTTGGGATAGCTGCGCGTCGGGTTGGCGTGGTGATCCGAATGGCGCGGCGCGTTCAGCATCAGGCCCGACGAAAACCCGTGCGGCGCGTTCCAGCTGTGTTGCGGCCCGACAGGCTCATAGCGCCCATCTTCGCGTTTCTTGCGGCGCAAACCGTAGTGTTGAACGTAATCCGACAGCATCAGCTGGAGTTGAGCATAAACAGCCAACCCGACATAGACCGCCAGTGCAGGGCCACCGCCAGCCAGCGTGATAACCGCCAGACACACCAACGCCCCTGCGCCGTAAATCTTGTAGGGATGTATCCCGCTGCCCTTTGACTTGCGCCCGCGAAAGGCGGTTTCGGCGCGGTGACCTTCGCGGAAACTGCCCCACCACGCGCGGATCGCAAAGGCATAGAACCCTTCACCCAGCTTGGCCGAATTCGGGTCTTTGTCCGTTGCCGCGTGGATATGGTGCACCCGTGGATGGGCCGAGGCATGATGGCCGAACAACAGGCTGACATAGACAGCAACGCCAAGACGGTGCCCGAACCTGTCGGCGCGGTGGATCAGTTCGTGGGCATTGGAATTGGACACTTGGCCGAAAAACAGCGCCAACGCAAAGAAGGCAGGCACGCCATAGGCCCAGCCCATCGTGCCCGAAGACAGCACCAGCGCCCCGCCGAACAGAAGCGGGAAATGCACCAGCGCCAGAAACGTCGACAGGCCATGACCCGCCGGAAATTCCTGATCGGGGCGTTCCGGCGCGGCCATGGCGGCAAGCTTGTCCATAAAGAAGGTAAACACAGTGATGTAGAACAGCGCGGCCCACGCCCAGACCCCGCCAAAGACCAGCGAAAGGGCCAGCAAAGCGACCATTCCAAGTGTGATCAGAACAAAGCGGGTCATCTACATCCTTTTGGCTGTGTTAAGTCCTGTGCAAAGAACATGATACGCCTATCGGAAAATTCCGTCACCCGTAGGATCGAATTTTGGCCGGAATAAGCCGTTTCGTCCCGAACAGGTGTCGCTTTTCAATACACCCCAACGGCTGAGGCGCTGTAAGTTGTCAGTCAATTCGGGAAGGAGAGCTTGATGGCTTTGGACGAACAAAAAGGCGTATGGAAAAAGGCCCCCGGCAAAGGCCGCGGGACACCCAAGGGACGCCAGCTGGTTGATACCTCTTGGTCCGAGGTCCGTGATCTTCTGGGCGACCGTCCGCGCCGCCGCGATCTGCTGATCGAATATCTCCACCTGATTCAGGATGAATTCGGCCATCTGTCTGCCGCCCATCTGCGCGCGCTGGCCGAAGAAATGAAACTGGCCATGGCCGAGGTCTATGAAGTCGCGACCTTCTATGCCCATTTCGATGTGGTCAAAGAAGACGAGGCCCCGCCGCCCGCGCTGACAATCCGCGTCTGCGATTCCCTGTCTTGCGAACTGGCCGGTGCCGAACAGCTGCGCGAGGCGCTGGAAAGTGGTCTGGATGCATCCGAGGTTCGCGTGCTGCGCGCGCCCTGCATGGGCCGCTGCGATACCGCGCCGGTTCTGGAACTGGGTCACAACCACATCGACAACGCCACTGTCGAAAAGGTCGAAGCCGCGATCAAAGCAGGCGACACCCACGCCCATGTTCCCGACTATGAAACATACGATGCCTACGCAGCCGAGGGTGGCTATGCGACGCTGAAAGACCTGCGTGAAAACGGCAATTGGGAAGCGGTGCAGGACAAGGTTCTGGCATCCGGTCTGCGTGGCCTAGGTGGCGCAGGCTTCCCGTCTGGCAAGAAGTGGGGCTTTGTACGCGGCAATGCCGGCCCCCGTTATCTGGCTGTGAACGGTGACGAAGGCGAACCGGGCACGTTCAAAGACCGCTACTATCTGGAACGCACGCCGCATCTGTTTCTGGAAGGCATGTTGATCGCCGCTTGGGCGGTCGAGGCCGAAAAGGCGTTCATCTACATGCGCGACGAATATCCCGCCGTGCTGGAAATCCTGCGCCGTGAAATCGCGGCACTGGAAGCGGCTGGCATCGTCGAGGCAGGCTATATCGATCTGCGTCGCGGCGCTGGTGCCTATATCTGCGGCGAAGAATCCGCGATGATTGAATCGATCGAAGGCAAGCGCGGCATGCCCCGCCACCGCCCGCCCTATGTGGCGCAGGTCGGTATCTTTGATCGCCCCACCTTGGTGCATAACGTCGAAACGCTTTACTGGGTCGCCCGCGTTTGCCGCGAAGGGGCCGAGGTTCTGTCGTCGGTCGAAAAGAACGGTCGCAAAGGTCTGCGGTCCTATTCCGTTTCAGGCCGCGTGAAGAACCCCGGCGTGCATCTGTTGCCTGCCGGTTCGACCATTCTGGACGTGATCGAGGCCGCAGGCGGCATGCTGGACGGTCACAGCTTCAAAGCCTACCAGCCCGGTGGTCCGTCCTCGGGTCTGTTGCCCGCGTCGATGGATGACATCCCGCTGGACTTCGACACGCTGCAACCGCATGGCAGTTTCATCGGATCGGCGGCTGTTGTCGTTCTGTCCGATCAGGACAGTGCCCGTGACGCCGCCCTGAACATGCTGCGCTTCTTTGAAGACGAAAGCTGTGGCCAGTGCACGCCCTGTCGTGTCGGCTGTGAAAAAGCGGTCAAGCTGATGCAGGCGGAAAAATGGAACACCGATCTGCTTGAGGAACTGTCACAAGCCATGGTCGATGCCTCGATTTGTGGCCTCGGACAGGCCGCCCCTAACCCGATACGGCTGACAATCAAGCATTTTAGTGGGGAAATCGGATAGGTTCGGCCTTCCGACCTACTAATCAGGATATGTATATGGTTAGCCTCTCCGCGCATTGGGGAGGAATGTATGTCTATCTGGTGGGTAATCGGTGCGCTTGCCTCGGTGGTTTACCTTGTTCGGTTTTGCCACGCTGAAGAAAGCTATCTGAAATCTGTAATCAAAACGGCATCCATCGCGGCTTTGTCGGTGGGTGCGGTTTTGGCGGGCGGACCTTGGGCGCTTGTCGCGGCTCTGGCGGTTTCGGCCTTGGGTGACTGGCTGATTTCGCGCGACAGCCAGTTGGCGTTCAAACTGGGCGTTGCGGCCTTTGCGGCGGGACATCTTTTATATGTCGGTCTGTTTCTGGCGCATCCGCTGGCGGTGCCCGAGCGGCTGTATCTGCACCCCGCGCCTTGGGTCATCATGCTGTTGGGCGTTCTGGGCGCTTTGGTCGCGGTTCAGCTGTTTCCGCGCGCAGGCAACCTGCGTTGGCCTGTGATGGCCTATATCCCGATCATTCTGTCGATGGGTGCCGTTGCGCTTGTCCTGCCTGCGACCGGACGGCTGATCTGGGCCAAGATCGGGGCAGGCGTGTTTATCCTGTCCGATCTGGTGCTGGCGCAAGAGTTGTTCGTTCTGTCCGACGCATCGCGCCTACAAAAGGTGGCACCGTATGTCGTCTGGTCGACCTATTGGATCGCGCAGGCCTGTCTGACCTACGCGTTCTTGCCAACCACGCTGGTTTAATCGTCGTTTAGAATACGGTTCGCATCGCCGTCGGGGTCATCGTACTGATCCGACTTGATCGTCCAAAGAAAACCGGCAAGGGCCAACAGACCCAACAGCAGGGAACAGGGCACAAGGATCACAAGGATGTTCATCAGCTGTCCTTCAGTCTGAGCGCGTTCAGGATCACGGTAACGGAACTGAGCGACATGGCAAGCGCCGCCATCAGCGGTGTCGCAAAGCCCATCAGTGCCAACGGGATTGCAACGGCGTTATAGCTGGCCGCCAGTCCGAAGTTTTCCAGAATGCGTTTGCGGGCTGAACGGGATGTGGCGATGGCTTGGGTCACGCCTGTCAGAGCGCCCGAGACGATCACGATATCAGCGGCATTGCGGCTGGCTTCCAACGCGCTTCCCGGCGCGATCGAGGCATGGGCCGCAGCCATAGCGCCTGTGTCATTCAGACCATCGCCCACCATCAGCACCTTATGACCGGCCTCGGTCAGGTTGGTGACCTGACGCAGCTTGTCTTCCGGTGTCACTCCGGCGGTGACGCCATCCACGCCCAGTTGCTGGGCAATCGCTTGCGCCTTATCCGACCGGTCGCCGGTCAGAAGGTACACGGGCAAGCCCATGGATTTCAGTTTCCCAACGACTTCGCGGGCGTTCGGCAAAAGCTCTTCGCTGCGGGGCAGGGCATAGCAGGTGTCGTTTACGCAGAACACGGTGTCCCCGCTGTTATCTGCAGGATCGCGGCCCAACCAGACCTGCGCACCAAACCAATCGGCGCTGACGCCCTCACCGGGCACTTCGCGGATATCGCTCAGCTTTGCCGCAGTCACATCCCTAAGCGCCCGCACAAGGCTTTGCGCCAGAGGGTGATGCGATGCCTGCGCCAGGCCCAGCAGCACAGGGTGCAAGTCATCCGGCAGGGTGTCGGGTGTCAGCAGAACCGCGCGGGTCAGCGTGCCTGTTTTGTCGAAAACTGCGACGTCCACTTCGGCCAGCCGTTCCAGGGCCGTGTCCGATGTCACTAGCATCCCGTTGCGGAACAGACGCCCCGTTGCCGCTGTCGCGACGGCTGGCACCGCCAGCCCGAGCGCACAGGGGCAGGTGATGATCAGGGTCGCAACGGCGATGTTCAGGGCAAGACGGATGTCACTGGTGGCCCAAACCCATCCGACGAACGCGCCAAAGGCGATCAGGTGAACCGCAGGCGCATAGATCGCCGCCGCGCGGTCTGCCAGACCGGTGTAGGCCGACTTCGCGCTTTCGGCGATGCCCACAAGGCGCGCCATACGGCGCAGTGTGGTGTCTTCGCCCACAGCCGTCGCTGTGATCTGGATCGGGCCGCCCAGAACAGTTTCCCCCGCCTGAAGCGCAGCGCCACGGTGACGCATCACCGGATCACTTTCGCCGGTCAGCATCGACCGATCCAGCCGCGCCTCGGCCACGTCCAGAGTGCCGTCTACAGGCAGGCGCGATCCGGCGGTCAGCCACAGCTGATCACCCACCGCAATTTCGGTCAGGGGGCGGCTGACGTGATGGCCATCCTCGATCCGTGTGACACGGGTCGGCTCCATCGCCGCCAGATCTTTGGCGGCCGAGCGTGCCGCACGGCGCATCCGTTGATCCAGCACACGACCCGCCAGCAAGAAGAACGTCAGCGACAGTGCCGCGTCGAAATAGGCGTGATCCCCGCCTGCCATCACCTCGTACAGCGACATGCCGCAGGCCAGCAGGATCGCCAGCGAAATCGGCACGTCCATATTCAGGCGGCGCACCCGCAACGCGCTCCATGCGTTCACGAAAAACGGCTGAGCGGAAAAGATCGCAGCAGGCAGCGCGATGGACGCGCTGATCCAGTGGAACATATCCCGTGTCGCATCCGTTGCGCCCGACCAGACGGCCACCGACAGCAGCATCACGTTCATCATCGCAAAACCCGACACGCCCAGACGTACGATCAGCGCACGCCCTGCATCGTCGGTCAGCGTCTGACCTGTGCTTTCATGCGCCTCGATCCCAGCACGGGACAGCGCATCAATCCACGCCAAAGGATCGGCGGCCTCAACGGCAACGATCCGCGCACGCTTTTGCGTCAGGTTCACACGGGCCGACTGGATGCCCGGCTGATTGGCCAGCACAGATTCAACGGTCCGGATGCAGCCCGCGCAGTGGATTTGCGGCAGCACCAGCTCATGGGTCGGCGCAGCATCGCTGCCGCGCTGCGCCGTGCTTTCCGCCAGTGGTGCAGCGGTGCAGGCTGGGCAGGCAGAGATGGTCATTCAGTCACCCAAAGCTTTACGTCCTTGCGGAAGGCCGTGCCATCTTCGGCCTCAGCCTCAAGGCGTAGCACCCAGCGGCCGGCCCCCAGTTCGGGGATCGGGGCGACATGGCTGCCACCGACGTAGATCAGTTCCAACGCGATGTCGTCTTCACGTTCGGTTGCGCGGCCCAGCACAGCCTTCAGGTTCTGCGGCTGGACGGGGCCATGGCCATCGTCGAACCGCACCTCGATCTCGCGTGCACCCAAAGCGACATCCAGATCCCAGTTCAGCGCCTCTTGCGCGGCACGACGTTCGTTGAAAGTCTGGCTGTCGATATAGCTGTTCTTACTTTCGATGCCGGGGAAGGTGCGGACCGCGTTCACCGCCATGGTGACGTTCACACCGATGATGATGGAAAAGGCCAGCGCGAATACGGCAAAGACGTGATAGCCGGTGATTTTACGTGCGGTCATTGTGTGTCCTTTCCATTAAAGACGGTCGCTTCGCCCGAACGGGCATCGGTGATCACATCCTCGATCCACAGGCTCAGGTCCGTGCGGTCGGCCTTTGCAGCAGTATCATCCGGACGCGCCGTGACATAGGCCCGAACGCTGCGGGTTTCGTTGGCAGGCACCACAACATGGTTGGGCGAGGATGCGCCGGTATCTTCCAGATCGATCCGCAGGATTTCATCCGACGACAGTAGCACACGGAATTCGCGGTCATCTGCGGCAAGGTTGCGGATGCGCAGGTTATAGACGTTGCGCACCGCGCCATCGGACAGGGTGATATACGTCGGGTTGCGCACCGGTTCGACCGTCAGGTCGATGTCCGAACGGATGAACAGCGCCCAAACCAGACCCACACCGATCAACGCCCACAGGGCCGTGTAGATGATGGTGCGCAGGCGGAACACGTGCTGCCAGATCGGGCGCGGCTTTTCACCGGCCATTTCGCGCGGCGTGTCGGACAGGGCGAGATAGTCGATCAAACCGCGCTCCTGACCAGTGCGCTCCATCACCTCGTCGCAAGCATCGATGCACAGCGCGCAGGTGATACAGGCCATTTGCTGGCCGTCACGAATGTCGATCCCCATGGGGCAGACGTTGACGCAAGCGTTACAGTCGATACAGGCGCCAAGGTTCTCGGCCCCCTCAGCCTTGCGGTGTTTGCCACGCGGCTCACCGCGCCAGTCACGATAGGCCACGGTCAGGGTATCGTTGTCCATCATCGCCGCCTGAATACGCGGCCAGGGGCACATGTAGATGCAGACCTGTTCGCGCATAAAACCACCAAAGATAAAGGTGGTCGCGGTCAGAATAGCGACGGTGGTGTAGGCAACAGGGGCGGCCTGAAGCGTGAACAGATCACGCATCAGGGTCGGCGCGTCGGCGAAATAAAACACCCACGCGCCGCCCGTCGCCACGGCAATCAGCAACCACAGAACCCATTTGGTCAACCGAAGCCGTAGTTTGTGCAGGTCCCATTTGGCATTCCACAGACGCACACGCGCGTTGCGGTCGCCTTCGACCCAGCGTTCGACAAGAATGAAAAGATCGGTCCAGACGGTCTGGGGGCAGGTATAGCCACACCACACACGCCCGAGGGCCGAGGTGAACAGAAACAACCCCAACCCCGCCATGATCAAAAGGCCTGCGACGAAATAGAACTCGTGCGGCCAGATCTCGATCCAGAAGAAGTAGAAACGCCGACCGGCCAGATCGACCAGCACCGCCTGATCGGGCAGGTTCGGCCCGCGATCCCAGCGGATCCACGGCGTCAGATAGTAAATCGCAAGTGTGACGGCCATGATCCACCACTTGAGGGTGCGGAACTTGCCCGAGACTCGGCGGGGAAAGATGGGCTCTCGCGCAGCATAGAGGCTGGCGTTTGGCTGATCGCTCATTTCACAAGGGTCCTGTTTGTGAATTTTCCCCTTCTTAGAGCGGGGGAGCGTCAGGCGAATTGACCTAGGTCAAGTTGGGGCGCGAAGTGGGCGCCACTAGCAGATTTCCGTCATTGGCAACACATGTTATTTTCAATGCTAAATGTTATCCTGTTGGAAAATATAGTTTAAAGTCGCCTAAACACGGGTTTGATTTGTTCTGTTTTTTGCGTGCTCTGTATTCCTTTTAAGAAACTACCAATTATTGAAAATTTGGAATATAAACTATCTTATCACGACTATTTATTAAAAAAGGGACAGATTTATGATGCGGAGTTTCTTTTTCGCTTTGGCCGCGACGCTAGTCGCAGTTGGTTGCACGAAAACTGCAAATATCACACTGAACGACGAGGTTACCTCTAGAGGCCTCATTAACAAACCTCAGATGAGTATTGGGCAGGTTTATCTTTGGGATCGACCAGGAAAGTCTGCTGTAAGACTGCTTACAATCAACGTTCCAGATTCCGAGCTGTCTGGAAAAAACCGTAACCCCCTTGATATTGTAACGAAGTTCGAGAGAGGAATCGAAATTTCGGCTAATGCGAATCTCGCGCGGGTATTAGATAGTGAGTTAGAAGCTGATTTGAAAAATGAAGCAAGTAATCGAACAAAGCTTGTCACCAAACAGGCTCGGCGGGTTGAGCTGTCTAACCCTGTGGACGCACTGGTCAACTACATCAAGTCCGATCCTGACAAATGGTACGATACTATGGCTACGGCGGGCGTGTCGGCCGAAAACGAATATCAATTGGCTGAAGGGAAATATTTAGTATTGGTCTCAGAAGAAGTGAGGGGAACAGCTTTGGACTTGGAAGTTGATACGACTAATGTAACCTCTTCTGGCTTTAGTTTCGCTTCGAAGATTGACTCCGATATTGAGTTTAAGATCAGTGATGTCGGTTCAGTTGTATTTGAAAGTAAAGCGCCAACCGCATTGTTGGTAAATGTTGTTGCGTACAAAACAAACGCTAAGCCAAAGGGCATGGGATTTTCACTACGTGATGACAAAGAGCTGCTTGCAGACTTGCTTGTCGCTTTAAGTCGACGGTGAAACTAACTTAAATTTTCGTAGGGATGGCCCTAAGGAATCAATGCCTTCTTTCAGCGGAGGGCTGTCCTTTCGCAACGTCAACTTCAGGTGATACATAGTAGAATCTTATCCTTCGTTGCAAAACTTGATCGATAAAACAAGATACGCAAATTTTTTAGTCGATTGACGAATTCGTTTGTTTCTAACGCTTCTAGCGCTTTTGAAACAGAACTCTGGAAAGTATTAGAACGTAAACGCTTGAAAGTTTATTCTACCCCACGGCCTTCTCATACAAATGCCATGTCGTGTGCCCCAGAATGGGCAGGGTACAGATCAGGCCCGTGAAGGCGGGGACGACGGATGGGGGTATGGTGACGGCCCCAGACAACGCACGTTTCGCCGCTTCCTGAACAGTTCGTGTCGGAAAATGCATGGCATTTCGGGGCGGAGGCTCTAAAGGACAAACAGACTTGCCGCCTTGGCCTAAAGGCGATTCTCTTCTTTGGTGCACAGAGAAAGGTCACGTTTGGTGAAAAAGATCGGCCTCGACGCCACGGATATCCGCATACTCGCCGCGGTTCAGAACCACGGGCAACTGAGCAAAACCCGTCTTTCCGAGATTGTGAATATCTCGGCCACGCCGTGTTGGGCGCGGTTGGACCGGCTCAAGGCCGCAGGGTTCATTCGTGGATATCGGGCCGAGGTTGCTCTCGAAAAGCTGTGTAATTTTACCCAAGTCGTCGTGACGGTGTCCCTGACCCATCACCGCAAGGCCGATTTCGAACGATTCGAGGCATGGGTCGCAGCACAGGACGATATCACTGAATGTATCTCGACCGGTGGGGGGATGGATTACGTGATGAAAGCGATCTGCCCGACGCTTGCCGATTTTCAGGCGCTGATGCAGGACATGCTGGATGCCGACATTTCCGTGGACCGCTACATGACCTATTTCGCGACTCGGGTCGTGAAGGCGAGCCGTCCGAACATCGCCAAACTGGCCGGAAGTGTGCCGCGCGACCGAACGGTCTGAGAGCGGCAGATTTTTTAGCCTGAACGGTCCGCGTTCATCCGATTTTCAGACCACATCACACGAAAATTGCCGCCTAAATAAGCGCCATCATCCACCGTTTCCGGACGACTGATCCGGAGAGTTAGAAGGGCGCTATTCATGCACGCAGACGACTTCGGCTTTGGCACGCAGATCCGCAAATCCCCCTATTTCGACGCCACTGTGCGTTGGGGCGCCAAGGGATTTTCGGTTTACAATCATATGTATATCCCGCGCGACTTCGGTGATCCGGAACAGAACTTCTGGTCTTTGGTCAACGACGCGATCCTGTGCGACGTGGCGGTCGAACGTCAGGTCGAGATCACTGGTCCGGACGCGGCCAAGTTCGTTCAGATGATGACGCCGCGCGATCTGTCCAAGATGGCTGTGGGTCAGTGCAAGTATATCCTGATCACAAACGCAGAGGGCGGAATCCTAAACGACCCCATCCTGCTGCGACTGGCGGAAAACCACTTCTGGATTTCGCTGGCAGACAGCGACATCCTGCTTTGGGCACAGGGTTTGGCGGTGCACTCGGGCATGGACGTGTCGATCTGCGAACCCGACGTCTCGCCGCTGCAATTGCAGGGCCCCAAGTCGGGCGAGATCATGCGCGCATTGTTTGGCGACGACATCATGGACCTGAAGTATTACTGGATGCGTGAAGTCGACCTTGATGGCATCCCACTGATTGTGTCCCGCACAGGCTGGTCCAGCGAGTTGGGCTATGAACTGTACCTGCGTGACGGGTCAAAAGGTGACGCGCTGTGGGAACGGATTATGGCGACTGGTATGGAATTCGGCCTGAAGCCGGGTCACACATCGTCGATCCGCCGGATCGAAGGCGGCATGCTGTCGTACCACGCGGATGCAGACATCAACACCAACCCGTTCGAACTGGGTCTGGATCGCCTTTGCAATCTGGACATGGAGGCGGATTTCGTCGGCAAAGCTGCGCTCAAGCGTATTCGTGACGAAGGCGTGACGCGCAAGCAGATCGGTTTGATCATCGATGGCGAGCCGCTGAAAGGCCCGAACACCACGTTCTGGCCGGTGTCCCATGGCGGCGAAGAGGTGGGTAAGGTGACCTCTGCGGTCTACTCCCCGCGTCTGGAAAAGAACATTGCGCTGGCGATGGTGTCCGTCGATCATGCGCATCTGGGTATGCAGCTAGAGGTCGTTCTGCCCGCAGGTCCGACAACGGCGACAGTGGTCGAACGTCCGTTCTTCGATCCGAAGAAATCGCTGGCGGCGGCGTGATCCATGTCGCTTGCCATTGATCTGCACTGGCAGCGGGACGGAACAGACCTGCTTCCAGGCAAATACTCTGCCGCGCATCGCGTTTCCTTTGGCGCGCGCTTTGATATCGACGTGGATGCCGCCCCTGATTGGGGCGGTGATCCGGGCAACACAAACCCTGAACAGGCGCTGGCCTCGGCTTTGTCCAGTTGCCACATGATGACCTTCCTTGCGCTTGCAGCCAAGGCAGGATGGCCGGTGGCGGGCTATTCCGATCACGCTGTGGCGCATCTGGGTAAGAACCCCAAAGGCCAGATGTCGGTCACACGGATCGATCTGCATCCGGTGGTGCGCTTTGACTCGGGCTTTGCGGTTACGGACGAGGCGCTGTCCCAAATGCAGGACCGTGCACATCGCTATTGCTTTATCGCCAACACGTTGGCGGACAGCGTTGAAATCAACATCTTTTAAGGGACCAGCATGAGCATTCTTCTGCGCGATCTCGACTCTGATGGCGTATTGCGCCTGACCCTGAACGACGCGGCCAAACGCAATGCCCTGTCCGAGGCGATGCTAACCGAACTTGGCACAGCCTTTGACGATGCGGGGCGCGATCCGAAGGTGCGGGTCATCGTTCTTGCGGCCAACGGCCCTGCGTTTTGTGCGGGTCACGACCTTAAGGAGATGACGGCAGGCCGGACGGGAGAGGACCGCGGTCGCGCGTATTTTACCCGCATCCTGACGCAGTGTTCGTCGGTCATGCAGGGCATCGTGAACTGCCCCAAGCCTGTCATTGCCGAAGTGACAGGCATCGCAACGGCAGCCGGGTGTCAGTTGGTGGCCAGCTGCGATCTGGCCGTCGCTGCCGATACTGCCAAATTCAGCACGCCTGGCGTTCACATCGGGCTGTTCTGTTCGACGCCGATGGTGGCCTTGTCGCGCAATGTTTCGAACAAACACGCGATGGAGATGCTACTGACCGGTGACATGACGTCTGCCGAACGGGCGGCAGAAATCGGATTGGTGAACCGCTGCACAAGCCCCGATGCATTGCGAGACGACGTCATGGCCATGGCGCGCAAGATCGCATCGAAATCGTCCATGACCCTCGCGACAGGCAAGCGTGCGTTCTACGCGCAGGCGCAGATGCCTTTGGCGGACGCTTATGATTACGCGTCGCGTGTGATGGTCGACAACATGTTGGCGCGTGACGCCGAAGAGGGCATCGGCGCCTTCATCGAAAAACGTGCCCCCGAATGGCAGGACGCATGATGGGAAACCCCTATAACACCGATCTTGATCGCAATCCGGCGAACTACCAGCCGCTGACGCCGATTGGTTTTCTGGAACGCGCGGCGCTTGTTTTTCCGGATCATACCGCGATCGTCCACGGGGCGCTGCGGCGCAGCTATGCTGATTTCTACACAAAGTCGCGCCAGTTGGCATCGGCGTTAACAGGGCAGGGCATCGGTCGCGGTCAGACGGTGTCGGCGTTGTTGGCGAACACACCTGCGATGCTGGAATGCCATTACGGTGTGCCGATGTGCGGCGCGGTCTTGCACGCGATCAACACACGACTTGATGCAGCGATCATCGCGTTCCAACTGGATCACGCTTTATCGCAGATGGTGATTGTGGACGCAGAGTTTCTGCCGTTGCTGAACGAGGCGTTGAAGCTCTGTTCTGCGACCCCGACGATCATCGTTTATGATGACGTTGAATTCGACGGCCCGCGTGCGTCGCACGATTTGCAAGACTACGAAGCCTTTGTGGCATCCGGCGATCCTGCATTTGAGTGGTTGATGCCAGAGGATGAATGGGATGCCATCGCAATCAGCTACACATCGGGCACGACAGGGGATCCGAAGGGCGTCGTCACCCATCATCGCGGTGCCTATTTGCTGGCGCAGGGAAACGCGCTGACCGCGTCGATGGCCAAACATGCTGTGTATCTGTGGACGTTGCCGATGTTCCACTGCAATGGCTGGTGTTTCCCTTGGACCATGTCCGCGATCATCGGGACGCACGTCTGTCTAAGGCAGGTGCGCGCTGAGCCGATCTGGTCGGCACTGGCAGATGAGGGCGTCACCCATCTATGCGGGGCGCCGATTGTGATGTCGCTGATGATTTCGGCCCCTGACGCGGTCAAGCGCACCTTGGACACTCCCGTTCAGTTCTTCACCGCGGCTGCACCCCCACCGGAAAAGCTTTTGGCGGACATGAAGGAAGCCGGCTTTGATGTGACCCATCTGTACGGTTTGACCGAAACCTATGGGCCTGCGGTTGTCAACGACTGGCATGCGGAATGGACCGAACTGCCGCGTGCCGAACAAGCGCGGTTAAAGGCGCGGCAGGGGGTACGCTACCTTCCCTTGGAAGGGTTGGATGTTCTTGATCCGGAAACCATGCAACCCGTCCCACGCGACGGCGAAACAATGGGCGAGGTCATGTTTCGCGGCAACGTGGTGATGAAGGGATACTTCCGCAATCCCAAAGCCACAGAAGAGGCATTCAAGGGCGGGTGGTTCCATTCCGGCGATTTGGGGGTTGTACACTCTGACGGCTATATCCAGCTGAAGGACCGGTCCAAGGATGTCATCATTTCGGGCGGCGAAAATATTTCGTCAATCGAGGTAGAAGAGGTTCTGTATCGGCATGATGCTGTGGCGGTTGTTGCCGTCGTCGCAATGCCGCACGAAAAATGGGGTGAAACCCCCTGCGCCTTTGTCGAATTGAATGCGGGTCAGCAGGTGGATGCGGACGATCTGAAGGCATGGTGCCGCGCGCATCTGGCGCATTACAAGGTGCCCGGCCATTTTGTCTTTGCGCCGATCCCACGCACCTCGACAGGAAAAATTCAGAAGTTTTCCTTGCGTGATCAGCTGCGCGAACCTGCGCCAGCCTGACGCAATTCGTATAGAATGCTTCGTCCACTCTGCAATTTATGGCAGAGTTGGAAAACTGAACACAAAAAGAAAGAGACAGAAGCACGAAAGTTAAAACGATAATAGTTCATAGGGAGGAGAAACCATGAATCTAAGACCGGACCCAACGTTCCACGCGACCCCGAAGTTGGCGATGGAGGCGCCGGCAGAAACGCTGGCCTTTACGCTGATGTTGTCCCCCGACGGAAACCAGCCCGATGGTGTGGCGGTGGTCGATGTCGACCCGAATTCCAAGACCTACGGACAGATCGTTCATCAGGTCATCATGCCGAACAAGGGCGATGAATTTCATCACTTCGGCTGGAACGCTTGTTCCTCGTCTCTGTCACCGTTGTCGGGCCATGCCTTTCTTGAACGGCGATATTTGATTGTTCCCGGCATCCGGTCGTCACGCATTTACGTGATCGACGTCAAAGAGCCGCTGAAGGCGAAAATTCATAAGATTATTGAACCCGAAGAAGTCTTTTCGAAAACAGGCTATTCCCGTCCCCACACAATCCACTGTGGACCCGAAGGCATCTACGTCAGCACGCTGGGTGGCGGTGGCGAAGATGGCACTGACGGACCTCCGGGTATTTTCATCATGGACTGCGAAACCTTCGAGGTTTTGGGGCGCTACGAAATGGACCGTGGCGAGCAGGACAAACACTATGATTTCTGGTGGAACCTGCCGCGCGATTACATGGTCTCCTCTGAATGGGGCCTGCCACCGCAGTTCGAAAACGGCATCGTTGCCGAGGATCTGCTGAGCAACAAATACGGCCACAAAATCCACTTCTGGAAGCTGCGTGAGCGGAAGAATGTCCAAACCATCGATCTGGGTGCAAACCATCAGATGGCTTTGGAAATCCGTCCTGCGCATGATCCGTCCAAGGATTACGGCTTTTGCGGTGTCGTCGTCGACACAACCAACCTGCAAGGCGCGATCTTTACGTGGTGGCAAAAGAAAGACGGAACATTCGACGCCAAGAAGGTCATCACCATCGATCCACGCCCCGAAAAGGCAGAAAACCTGCCGCCGCTGCTGCAAGGGTTTGAGGCCGTCCCTCCGCTGGTCACCGATATCGACCTGAGTTTGGACGACAAATACCTGTACGTCGCCTGTTGGGGCCTGGGCGAGATGCACCAATACGACGTCAGCGATCCATTCAATCCGAAACTGACCGGCAAGGTCGAACTGGGTGGCATTGCGCGCGGGGCCAAACATCCTAACGGCAAGCCCTTTGCCTACGGTCCGCAGATGGTCGAGATCAGCTGCGACGGCAAACGCGTCTACTGGACGAACTCATTGTATTCGACGTGGGATGACCAGTTCTACCCCGACGACGAAGGTGGCCAGATGGTTATGGCGCATGTGGGCGAAAACGGCGGTCTGACACTGGCCGAGGATTTCTACGTCGAGTTCCCTGATGGCTATCGCAGCCACCAGATCCGGCTGGAAGGCGGGGACTGTTCCACAGACAGCTTCTGCTACCCCTCCGCCTGAACATGATTGACACATCTACCGCAACGGCCCTCTGGGGGGCCGTTGTTGTCTCTGGCCTGTATCACGGGGTCAATCCGGGCATGGGGTGGCCATTGGCTGTCTCTGCGGCCTTGATGGACCGCCGCCGCAGCAGCCTGTGGCGTGCGCTGGGCGCTTTGGCGCTGGGGCATCTTCTGGCCATGGTGGCTGTTTTGCTACCATTCGGTGCGCTGATGTTTCTGGCCGAATGGCAGGATCCGATCCGGATCGGGGCCGCGCTCTTGGTGATCGCGCTGGGCATCTACCTGTTGTTCAATCGGCGTCATCCGAGGTTTCTGGCGCGTGTGCCGCCATCGCGTCTGGCCCTGTGGTCTTTTCTTGCGGCCATGGCGCACGGGGCAGGGCTGATGTTGGTCCCGATCTACCTTGGCATTTGCCAGACGATTGGAACGGACACAGGTCACACCGCGGCGGCACGCTTAATGTCAGGCAACACTGGTGTTGCGGCCCTAGTGGCCCTTGCTCACACGCTGTCGATGGTGATCGCTGGCGGTATATTCGCCTATGTCGTTTATCGCTGGGTCGGTCTGAAAGCGCTGTCGCGCAGCTGGTTCAATCTGGACTTGGTCTGGGCCCTAAGCCTTGTGTTCGTTGGGGCGCTGTCGCTGGCGACGATGCACTGACAAACTTGCGATGCGTCGTTCGCTAATTATGACCCGATCTTCGGAGCGACTGCCTTCTCGTACAAATGCCATGTCGTGTGTCCCAGAATGGGCAGGGTAAAGATCAGGCCCATGAAGGCGGGGACGAAGGATAGGGTCATTGTGACGGCGATGATCGCTCCCCAACCCAGCATAACCACGGGGTTGCGTTTCACCACGCGGACGGATGTGATCATCGCGGTGACAAAGTCGATCTCGCGGTCCAGCAACAGGGGCATGGCGACGACGGTGACGGAAAACAGAACCGTCGCCAGAAATGCACTGACAAGGGTTGCGATGATGACAAAGGTCCAGCCCTCGGATGTGAACAGCACGACCTCGAAAAAACCCTGAAGGTCCGAGAACGCGGCGTGTTGCAGGGTGATCACCAGCACGGTGCGGAACTGATAGAACCAGACCCACAGGATAAACAGCGTCACGAACGCCATCCAGACCATCTCGCGTTTGCGCTGATTGGCCATGACGGTCAGGATATCGACCCAGCCGAAACTGGTGCCTGCCTTGAGCCTGCGGGACATCTCGTAGAGCCCGGCGCAGGCAAATGGCGCGACAAGGGGGAAGGCGATGGCACCGGGGACGATCATCCAGATCTTGCCCATCCACAACAGCGCCCAGACGAAGAAGATCCCGAAAAGCGCATAGAACAGCCCGAAAAATCCGCTCATGACCGGACGAGCGAGGAAGTCGGAAAACCCGGCCTTCAGCGCTGCGCGGATGTCCTCGGCGGTGACGGTTTGGGGCTGCGGCATAGCCGGAGGCTGTTGGTTTTGCGGGGTGGTGCCAGTGGTGCCGGATGTCATGAATGCTTCCTCCCTTAACGAAAAAACCGGAGACAGGTGTGAGACGTGCCTCCGGTCAGTGGGGAAAAAGGGGCCCGAAGGCCCCTCATGGGACAATTACTCGCCGCCGCCCAACTGGTGGACGTAGAGAGTCACTGCTTTGATTTCCGCTTCGGTCAGGCGCGGGCCCCATGCGGGCATCACGCCAAAGCGGGCATTCGAGATGGTTTCCTGAACAGTTTCGCGATCGCCGCCATAAAGCCAGATCGCATCTGTCAGGTCAGGCGCGCCCAGATCGACGCTGCCTTTGCCATCGTCACCGTGGCACGCCGCGCAGTTCGAGGCGTAGCTTTCTTCGCCTGCCGCTGCGAGAGCCGAGTCATGCACTGCGCCGGACAGCGACAGAACATATTCGGCGGTGGCTTCGATCACGTCAGCTTCGAGAAAGTCGCCAAAGGCGGGCATTTCCGAAAACCGTGTGTCGCCATCGGGTTCATAGCGGATGCCATGACGGACGGTGGCTTCGATCGCTTCAAGGCTACCGCCCCAAAGCCAGTCATCGTCCAGAAGGTTCGGATAACCTTTGGCACCCGCTGCACCCGAGCCGTGGCACTGCGAACAATTGGCCCGGAAGACCGCCGCGCCACCTGCGACGCCAAATTGGTGGGCGGGGTCTTCGGGCGCCAGCGTTGCCAGATCGGCGTTCGCCAGCGTTGTTGCGACTTCGGCGTTACGGGCATCCACCGCCGCGATTTCTTCGGCCACTTGTGCGCGGGTCGAATAGCCCAGCACACCCGAGGTCGCCGAAGAGATCATCGGCCATGCCGGATAGGCGATGGTATAGGCGATGCCCCAGATGATGGTGATGTAGAAGGTCCACAACCACCACCGCGGCAGCGGGTTGTTCAGCTCTTCGATGCCATCCCAGCTGTGGCCGGTTGTGCCGATGCCGTCTTGTGCGTCTTGATTGGCATTGTCGGACATCACGCGTCCTCCTTCATTGGTGCCGCGTCAAGATCGGCGGCGATATCGTTACGAAGCGGGATGCCGGCGATCTGCGCATCTGTCTCGCGGCTGCCCGGGCGGAAGGCCCAGACAATCGCGCCGATGTAGAAGGCCGTCATCGCCAGCAGAACCCAGCTATCCGCCAGTTCACGAAGCCAAGAATACGTATCCATATCGTGACCTCCTTAGCGGCTGGCGTCGGCAGTGAAGGTCGAGAAATCGACCAGCGTGCCAAGCATCTGCATGTAGGCGATGATCGCATCCATCTCGGTCAGTTCGGGCTGACCATCGAAGTTGGACACAACAGCACCCGGATAGCGTTCGACCAGACCATCCCAATCCGAGTCCGGATCAGCCTGTGCACGGAAGTCCATCCGCGCTTCGGTGATCATTTCATCGGTGTAGGGGACGCCGACCATGCGGTGGGTTTCCATCAGGTCGCCGATGTGTTTGCCGTCCAGCTTGGTATCCGCAAGGAAGGCATATTTCGGCATAACGCTTTCAGGTACGACGGACTGCGGGTTTGTGAAGTGATCCACGTGCCACGCGTCCGAGTAGCGCCCACCCACACGGGCCAGATCAGGCCCTGTGCGTTTGGACCCCCACTGGAACGGGTGGTCGTACATCGACTCCGCCGCAAGGCTGTAGTGGCCATAGCGTTCGACCTCGTCCCGCATGGGGCGGATCATCTGGCTGTGGCACACATAGCAGCCCTCGCGGACATAGATATCGCGACCCGCCAGTTCCAACGGAGAGTAGGGGCGCATGCCGTCTACTTCTTCGATGGTGTTCTCAAGATAGAACAGCGGGGCGATTTCCACGATGCCACCGATGGTCACGACGAGCAGGGAGAACGTGAACAGCAGTGTCGGGCTGCGTTCAAGGATGGCGTGTTTGTTAAGGACAGACATCTTGCTAGCTCCTTATTCTGCAGGTGTCGCGACAGCGGTGCTGTCTGTCTGTGGCTGACGGATTGTCTTCCACATGTTCCAGACCATGATCAGCGCACCGGACAGATAGAGCAGCCCGCCGAAGGTACGCAGGACGTACATCGGGAACTTGGCGCTGACGGTGTCGGCGAAAGAGTTCACAAGGAAACCCTGCGCATCGACTTCACGCCACATCAGGCCTTCCATGATGCCGGTGACCCACATCGACGCCGCGTACAGAACGATGCCGATGGTCGCCAACCAGAAGTGCCAGTCGATGGCCTTCATGGAATACATCTGGGCACGGCCCCACAGACGCGGTGTCAGGAAGTACAGAGCACCGAAGGTGATCATGCCGTTCCAGCCCAGCGCGCCCGAGTGTACGTGGCCGATGGTCCAGTCAGTGTAGTGGCTCAGGCTGTTGACCGCGCGGATCGACATCATCGGACCTTCAAAGGTCGACATGCCGTAGAACGCAAGGCTGATCACGAACATCCGGATGATCGGGTCCGTGCGCAGCTTGTCCCACGCGCCGTCCAGTGTCATCAGGCCGTTGATCATGCCGCCCCAGCTGGGCATCCACAGGATGATCGAGAACACCATGCCAAGGGTCGAGGCCCAGTCAGGCAGCGCGGTGTAGTGCAGGTGGTGCGGACCAGCCCAGATATACAGGAAGATCAGCGCCCAGAAGTGGATGATCGACAGTTTATAGCTGTAGACGGGGCGTTCGGCCTGCTTGGGCACGAAGTAGTACATCATGCCCAGGAAGCCCGCTGTCAGGAAGAAGCCCACAGCGTTGTGGCCGTACCACCACTGGGTCATCGCATCTTGAACACCGGCAAAGACCTGAACCGATTTGGAACCCCAGATCGACACCGGAATGCTCAGGTTGTTGATCAGGTGCAGCATCGCCACGGTGATGATGAAGGACAGTAGGAACCAGTTGGCCACATAGATGTGCTTTTCCTTGCGCCGGATGACGGTGCCAAGGAAGGCCACAAGGAAGGCGACCCAGACGATGGTCAGCCAGATATCCACGTACCACTCAGGCTC
Source organism: Thalassococcus sp. (assembly GCF_982780845.1). Taxonomy (NCBI): domain Bacteria; kingdom Pseudomonadati; phylum Pseudomonadota; class Alphaproteobacteria; order Rhodobacterales; family Roseobacteraceae; genus Thalassococcus; species Thalassococcus sp. The sequence goes on along the minus strand of NZ_CEYADA010000012.1, from coordinate 76,975 downwards.
GGCGTATTCTTTGGACTGCGTCGCACCCAGCAGATAGCCGGTTGCGGCCAGCACGATGAACAGCTGGTAGCCCCAGAACACGAACCACGCGAGGTTGCCACCGAACAGACGCACACCGGACGTGCGCTGGACGATGTAGAACGACGACATGATCAATGCGTTGCCGCCAAACGCGAAAATCACCGCAGAGGTGTGCAGCGGGCGCAGGCGACCGAAGTTGGTAAAGGGCTGGGCCCATTCAAAGTTCAGGACCGGAAAGGCCAACTGCGCGGCGATGAACACGCCCACAAGAAAGCCCGTCACGCCCCAAAAGGCGGTGGCGATGGCACCGGCACGGACGACACCGTCCATATAGCCGTTCGCATCGACCAGCGGTTTAGGTTCGTCTACTTTTCTAAGCTCGTAGAAAAACAGACCGGCCGAAACACCCATAATGATCAGCGCATGAACCATGTAGGCAAGGTCATGAGCTTTGTTCGCAGCAATAGCCGCGAAAAGGGCGATCAGGCCGTAAAGGGTGGTTTTAGTAAGTCCCCACATAGCGTTCCCCGATTCGTTATCGCACGAGGGAGGAGCCCCCGCGCAGGCTTGGATGCCTCCGCTTTTGCAGGGATCGGGCTGGGGCCACCTTGATTCAGGTCAAGTTACGGGATTTTGAATCATGCTTAATGGTGATGTGTGTCAAACTGCCCCTTCTCGTCCGCGAGAGGGGGCTTTTTTTGTTTGGGCGGTCGCAGTCAGGCGTGCAAACCCAAAGCTAGCGTCCGAGCCACTGCATGACTTTTCTATATATTCGGTGGTGAGGTGTATTGTGAATGTAATGCATTACTCGAAAAAGCTCGGCACGAGTTTGCGAACCTTGGGCGAACATGTGAAACTCTCGCCGAAGTGCTAAAATCATTTCGGGGTCGAACAAGTCGGGCGCTGTGTGTCTAGGGCTCTTACTGGTTTCGATATTATCGAAAAACTTTTCAAACCAATTTGAAAGCCTGAATTCTTCTATTCGATTTGAAAGGCGATCCAGGTCAGCAACTGCCGTATCGAAGCCGCTTCGTATCTCATCCTTCAGTATTTCCGCCGTGATCTTTCGGTTGCAGCAGCGGCCAGAAAAATTATGCTCTGCTGCCTTTGTAAAATTACCTTCGTTAAGCCAGCCCGGCCCACCGAAGTGATCGTAAACGTACACCGGGCGTTTCGCGGCCAGTGCATATTGGACAGTTTTGCCAATGCTAATGATCGCGTCGTGCTCTGCGATCAGTTCAGGAGTGACGCGTACCCGTGTGCCTTGTAAGCCGACAAATGTCACCATAACCCCGTCGGCTTCTAGTAACTTGAAGCTTAAGCGAACTTCGTCTGGAAGATGGTTCGAAACCACTAGAATACGGCTTAACATTCGCTCATTAACCGGTACTGCAAAAAACGCGTCCGGTGCAGGATTTGGCATCAACCTCAGGCGTGTGTGGTCCAAGCCCAACTCTCGCATTTTGCTCATAGTTTCTTGGCTGTTACACAGAAATGCGTCGCCAAACAAAGACTCGATTTGAGGGCCGGGGAATTCAATCTCCGCAAAGGGAGAAAGATGCCCAAAGACTATAAGTGGTAATTCGGCGGCAGGAATGTCGAGTAATTGATCAAGAAAGCAGGTTATGACTTGGTGTTGGCAATACACAACATCGAAGTCACTAAGGCCGATTGCTTTGCAATCGGGTTCGAAATGCACTCCGATGGCATGGAGATTTGCACAAAAATCAGGTTGGGAATAGCTTGCATGAACAGTGACGGATGCGCCTCGTCTGATGCACTCCTCGGCTAGCTCGAAGATAACAAGTTCGCTGCCTGCCCATTGAAACAACTGCCCGGTCAGAAGCAAAACTTTTGAACCGCTTTCAATTTTCATTGTAGTCATTTTCCAGCGGATCGTAAGTCGAAAACTCGTTCGGGACACAAACCATTTGATACTCTCCCTTGCCTGGAAAGACGAAGGTCTCTGGGTAACTCCACGATAGAATTTTGTTTTTCACGGTGTCCAGAAATGCTGTGTCCGTCGTACTTGTGTTCGCGAATTTGCTGGTAAAATCGGATCTGACAAAATTCATGTGATACATAGCGATCGAACTCTCATCGAACAGATGATGACGGCGTGGCCAATTCCATATCCGTCTCGTAGGATCAGTCATCTCAACAGGATAACGTGCTGCGCCGGTTCTTGTCAGAAAATTGATTTTACAGATGAATGGCACCATCGTTGTGTCGAGGCATCGGTATTGCGGACTTTTTAAGTGAAAAAAACTTGGGACAGTGCTGGTGTGAATATTCTTGTTTTTAAGAAAAGCCTTGGCCTCTTCGAACTCTTGTTTTCGATAGAATTCGTCAGCATCCATTGAAAGGAAATGGGAGCAGCGTTTGGTTTTACACCTGTCCAACCCGATTTGCCGTTTTCGCGTTTCGTTGTTCGCCCGCGGCTTGTCCAGGTCGGGCTTGAACATCACGCATTCGTCGATGAGGTTGCTCTCTTTGGCTTCTCGCAGCACTGAACGCGCGGAATCAGAACACGGTTCGCCAGAGTTTGAGAGCTCTTGAAAAACAACGCAAATGTAGCTCGCGGAATTTCGAACGCTTCGAAGGCTTGCGAGCAGATGCTCTTCACCGTTGAAAAAATTGTAAGCTATTCCAAGCTGCATATAAAATCACTCTATTACATTTACCGAGCGCATAGCTCCGCTCAAATGTGACACCAAAAGGCCAAGCGCAATTTCTAAATTTGTTGAACGCTAGCCGCCGGTGGCGATCAGCGCAAGAAACAGTGTTTCAGGCGAGAAAAATCAAACAATCATCCCGCCGTCTTCATCATCGCCAGTCTCGGCCAGTAGGGCCCCCAGATCGGGGATGGTGATGGCGCGTTTGCCTTCGATGCCGATGATGCCGTCGTTCTTCAGCTTGGTCAGCTGGCGGCTGACGGTCTCAATCGTCAGGCCCAGATAGTTCGCCATCGCTTCGCGCGTGATGGGCAATTCGATGCGGGAGGAATTGCCCATGACCTCGCCATCAGGGCGGATCGTGCGTTTGACCATCAGGGTCAGCAGCGACGCAATCCGTTCGCGCGCGGTCTTGCGGCCCAACAGAAGCATCCAGTCCCGCGCCGCGTCCAACTCGTCCAGCGCCATTTCCAACAGCCGTTCGCGCACGTGGGGCAGTTCCTCAAGCAGCTTTTCAAACGGCTTGCGCTGGAAGCAGCACAGCGTCACATCCGACACCGCCGTCACATCATATTGCAACGTGTCGCGCCCCGGGCGGCCGATGAAATCGGATGGCAGCAAAAGCCCCACCATCTGCGTGCGCCCGTCCTCGATCGACCGTGTCAGCGTTGCTGTGCCCGCCACGATAGAGGCCACGTTCTGCAACGGCTCGCCCCTGATCGCGATGGTCTGGCCCGCGGGATAGGATTTGTAAAACTTGATCTTGTTTAGTTGCTCAAGCTCGTCGGTTTCGCAACGGGAACAAACAGCACGATGCCGGATCGGGCAATCACCACACTCGGAAAATTCGATTTTTGCAGTGTTCATGGCGTGCCTTTGATCTGGGTCAAGGAAAGTGGTCGATCTGTTCCCTAGCAAGAACACCATGGAACATAAAACGCACCTTCGTCGTCTGGGGCTATTTGACGCTAAAGTCCCGAGATTCACAAGCTACCCGCCTGCAAATAGGTTTTCGGGTGACATTGATGTCGCGACGACCCAAAGCTGGCTGACCGCCACGCCACATGGGAGCGAGGTGTCGCTCTACATCCACATCCCGTTTTGCCGCAGGTTGTGCTACTTCTGTGCATGCCGCACGCAAGGCACCAAGACAGATGCACCGTTAGAGCGTTATGTGCGTACCTTGATCGCAGAAATCGACATGGTGCGCGAACAGCTTCCGGTTGATGTCACCGTGCGCCGTCTGCATTTCGGCGGCGGCACGCCTACGTTGTTATCGCCAGACTATCTGACCGCATTGCTAGATGCCTTGCACGGGTCATTCGGGCTGGACGATCTGGATGAGTTTTCGGTCGAGATCGACCCGACCGAGGTGGACAAGGCCCGCATCGATGTTCTGGCCCGCTACGGCATGAATCGCGCCAGCCTTGGCGTGCAGGACTTCGATCCGCGTGTGCAAAAGGCCATCGGGCGCGAACAGGGGTTCGACACAACCCGCGCCACAGTCGACATGCTGGCCGAGGCCGGTGTCGACGAGGTGAACATCGATCTTCTTTACGGGTTGCCCTTCCAGACCATGGGCAGTCTTGAAAAGACGATTGATCAGGTGCTGCAACTGAATGCATCGCGCCTTGCGCTTTATGGCTATGCGCATGTGCCATGGGTGTCGAAACGTCAGGTGGTCATCCCGTTCGAGGCGCTTCCAGATCCTGAAACCCGTTTTGATCTGTTCGAACGCGCGCAAAAGCTGTTGTTGGGGCAGGGCTATCTGCAGGTGGGCATCGACCACTTTGCCCGACCACACGACGGTCTGGCCCGCGCGATGATCGACCGGCGACTGGCGCGCTCTTTCCAGGGCTATACTGATGACCGCGTGCCGCGTCTGATCGGGCTGGGGGCCTCATCGATTTCGAAATACCCCGAAGGCTATGTCCAGAACCAGCCCGCAACGGCGATGTATCAGGGCATGATCGAAGCAGGCCGTCTGGCCGCCGCCCGTGGTGTCGTTCTGACGCCCGAGGACTGCGCTCGAGGTGCGCTGATCGAACAGTTGATGTGCTACTTCGATGCATCGCTGTCCGCCTTGCACGATCCCTATCCGGCGGCGGGCCAATGGTTGGCCCATCTTGCCGATGAATACCCGGAAGCCATCGATTTCGACGGCGACCGTCTTTCACTGCGCCGATGGGCACGTCCCTTGGTTCGGATCATGGCCGCTCAGCTGGGCCAGACCCGCACCACGCCCGATACCTACAGTGCTGCTATCTAATCACTTGTTCGCATAGACGGCGCAGTGACAGCCTGATTTCCGCAACTCCGCGCAGAGCGTCCACGCGCTGTTGCGATCCGGCCTGCCGATCCGCGCAATGATATAGCGACCACTGGCCGATGCGCGGCTTTTCTCGGACAGGTAATCCACTTTTTCCTTGGTCACCTTGACCCGACAGGCCGAGGGTAGGGATTTGATCTTGCTCTGCGCATGGGCCTTGGTCGTCCCGAACCCCACCTGCACGCCCCACGGCTTGATCGCAGGCTCGGGCCGTTTGAACGCGGTCAACCGACGGTTCAGCGCAAGATCATGGCAGGCGCGGTCAAAAGCCACGTCCTTTTGCAGCGTGAAATCATGCGCCTTGGGGGGGGCATCGCGCCACGTCTCGGCCGTCAGGCCGGTGATGATTTGCACATAATCAATGGTTTCCCGAGCCAGACCGCCGGTACCGTCAATCAACCCCTCGGCTCGCCGCTCGCCCCCGTTATAGGCCACCGCCGCCAACCCCTCATTGCCGAACCGGCGCACCAACTCGCCCAGATACTGGGCGGAAAATTCGATCGCCATGGCGGGGTTGTAGCTGTCCTTCAGCCCGCGCAACGCTGCGGTGCTGTCGATAAACTGTGCGATCCCGCGGGCATTGGCATGGGACAGTGCGTTGGGATCGAACCGGCTTTCCTGCCACAAAAGTCGTGCAAGGAAATGCGGATTCAGCCCGTTGCGATCCGAAAACTTCTCAATCGCCTGACAGGTGTCATGTGCAAAATGGCTGGGGCGGATGCATTCCTTTTGGCCGAACGTCCCCGAACTGCACAGCGTCCCCGGCTCGGCCCAAGCGACCGAGGCAATGACAAACCAGAACAGAACACCGATAAAATGACGCACAACACCTCAGAAACTGTGCCAGAGGGGCAGTTTGCGTCAACTCACACTTTTCACTCCGCCCGCAAGGGATTAGGTGGGAGATAAGGCTTTTCGGCGGGCACATGCCGAAGATGCAGCAGTGAAGGAGTGTGAATGTCCTTTTTCGGTAAGCTCAAGCAGCGTTTGATGCGGTCCTCGTCCAAACTGGAAGAGGGGCTCGATGCCATTGTCGCCGAAGGCGCAGAGGAAGAAACGCCCCCTCAGCCCGAACCGGCAGCAGTGCAAACGTCTGACCCCGAAAAAACGCCCGAGCCTGCACCCGCCGCCGATCCCGCACCTGTCGAGGAGACGCCAGAGACGGTCGCGGACATCACACCGGAACCGGCTCCAGAGCCTGTCATCGAACCCGAACCTGTGCTCGAACCAGAGCCCACGCCCGAACCGACACCAGAACCCGAGCCGGTCCTCGCGCCGGAAACAGTCGTCGCCGACAGCCCCGAGCCTGCCAAACCCGGTCTCATCGGCCGCCTCCTTGGTCGCAAAGAACCATCCGAGCCGCGTCGCGTCCTTGACGACGACATGCTGGAACAGCTCGAAGAACTGCTCATCGCCTCGGATATGGGCGTCGACACCGCGCTCCGCGTCTCGGCCAACCTTGCAGAAGGCCGCATGGGCAAAAAGGTCTCCACCCGCGAAATCAAAGACCTGCTTGCCGCAGAGGTCACCCGCATCATGGAACCCGTGGCCAAACCCCTGCCGCTTTACCCGACCAAACCGCAGGTCGTGCTGGTCGTGGGCGTAAACGGTTCGGGCAAAACCACCACCATCGGCAAACTCGCTTCGCAATTCCGCGCCGCAGGCAAAAAGGTTGTCATCGCCGCTGGCGACACCTTCCGCGCCGCCGCCGTCGAACAACTTCAGGTCTGGGGTGACCGGGCAGGCGTGCCTGTCCTGACAGCGCCCGAAGGCTCCGACCCCGCCAGCCTTGCTTTTGACGCCATGACTCGCGCACAGGCCGACGGCGCGGACCTTCTGATGATCGACACGGCAGGCCGCCTGCAAAACCGCGCCGATCTGATGGAAGAACTGGCAAAAATCGTCCGTGTCATCCGCAAAAAAGATCCCGACGCGCCGCACAACACGCTGCTCGTCCTCGACGCCACCACCGGCCAGAACGCAATCAGTCAGGTCGAAACCTTCCAGAAACTGGCCGATGTCTCGGGGCTTGTTATGACCAAACTCGACGGCACCGCCAAAGGCGGCGTTCTGGTCGCACTGGCCGATAAATTCGGCCTGCCGATCCACGCCATCGGTGTCGGCGAACAAATCGACGACCTCGCTCCCTTTGATCCACAAGACTTCGCCGCTGCCCTGACCGGCAAAGACCTCTGATCTTCATCTGTCCACAAATACTCCGGGGTGAATTGGCCAAAGGCCAAGAGGGGCAGCGCCCCTCCGCCCGGCAGACAGGCCGCACACTATGAGCGACTATCTCATCTCTCTCGAAGGCACCGAGGCAGGGCATAATGCCGCCCTCATGCTGGCACTGCTTGCGGCCTTCCTCCACGCCCTCTTCGGCGCGTTGCAAAAAGGCCGTCACGACCCGTGGCTCAGCCGTGGGGCAATCGACGCCAGCTATGGCCTGATGGCCGCGCCCTTTGCGCTCTTTGTGGTTCCATGGCCCGAACAACATATGTGGCCAATCTTTGGGATCGTGTTCTGTATACACCTGATATACAAGATTTTACAGGCATATGCCTACACCAAGGGCGCCTACACCGTGGTCTATCCCGTGGTCCGCGGCACCGGCCCGCTCTTCACCGTCATCGGCGCCTATATGCTTTTTGGTGAAACCTTCACGCTGACCCAATGGGCAGGCGTGGGCGTGTTGATCTCGGGCATCTTCGGGCTGGCGATCTACAACTACATTTTCCTTGTCACCGAACGCGATACGCTGAACATCGCGTTGTTTTTCGCGGTCTGCACAGGGCTTTTTGTAGCGCTCTACACCACCTATGACGCCTACGGCATCCGCGCGACCGCCGACCCGTTCACCTTCCTTGCGTGGTTCTTCATGATCGATGGCATTGCCATGCCGATCTATGCGGCGTGGCGCTATCGCAAGATGGCGGACAAACCCGACCTTGGGCCTTTGGCGCTGCGTGGTTTTGTGGGCGGCATCGTCGCGTTCTTCAGTTTTGGCGCGATTATGCTGGCGACCCGTCTGGACAAGGTGGGCGAAGCGGCCGTCTTGCGCGAAACATCCACCGTTTTTGCCGCCCTCATCGGCTGGCTGGTGCTGAAGGAAACCGTGGGTCCGCGTCGCATCGCCTTGATGGCGCTGATCGCTTTGGGCGCGGTCATCGTTGAGTTCGGCTGACATCCGGCCCATATAAGCGAAAGCAGGAGGCACCCAATGGCAGAACGTGATGTGAACCCGATGTTGAAAACCGCGCTCGAGCTCGGCCCCGTGCTCGGGTTCTTTGTGGCCTATCTCTGGCTCAAGGATCACGTCTTTACCATCGGCGGCACTGAATATGAGGGATTTATCGTTGTCACAGCGGGCTTCATCCCTGTGCTTCTGGCCTCGATGGGGGTGCTTTGGTACCTGACGGGTCACCTCAGCCGGATGCAGATCATGACGGCGGTTCTGGTGGTTGTCTTTGGCGGGCTGTCTGTCTGGCTGAACGATGAACGGTTTTTCAAGATGAAACCGACGCTGATCTACTTCCTGTTCGGCGGGCTTCTGGCCTTTGGTCTGGCCCGTGGCCAAAGCTATCTACGGACCGTGATGGAGGGGTTGATGCCCCTTGAACAGGAAGGCTGGATGATCCTGACCAAGCGCGTCATGCTGTTTTTCTTTGCGCTCGGGATTGCCAACGAACTGGTCTGGCGGTTCCTCAGCACCGAAACGTGGGTCTATTTCAAAACCTTCGGCCTGTCCGCCGCTCTGTTTGCGTTCTTTATGCTGCAGGGCAAGCTGTTTGCTAAATACAGCGTGGACGACGACGCCTCTTAACCCGAGCGTTCGATTTTCGTCGACAGGTGGATCAGGCTTTCCGAGCTTTTGACCCCTGACGCCTGACCGATCTGGTCCAGCACGAAATCCAGCGCCTCGGTCGAGGGCGAGGATACCTCGACAATCATATCCACGCGGCCTGAAACTGTGTGCACCGATTCAATCCCTGCCAGGGTTTTCAGGCGTGACAGCACAGACGCGCCTGCGTTCGGTTCCACGCAAATCATCACCGTCGCACGGATCGCGGATTTCAGCATTTCGCCTTTGCGGATGGTGAAACCGGCAATCACCTTGTTCGTCACCAGCCGGTCAATCCGCGCCTGAACCGTCGTGCGGGCAATCCCCAGACGCCGCCCGAGTTCGGACACCGGCGTGCGCGCGTTTTGCGCCAAAAGGACAATCAGCTTTCTGTCTGTATCGTCTAACTGCATGCCAGCCTCTTTTGTTTCGAAACCTTTGAAAGCCGCAGATCGGCACATCCATCGTCATATTTATTGTTTCTTCCGTCAATACGCTAAAACAAACTGACGAATTCGTCCAACTGCCACATGAAATCGACTGCGAAGCGGTGAACACTTGGGGAAAGACACACGAACGCAAAGGTGCCTATGTCGATGCAGGACAACGATTTTTCCCGGATCATTGCCTATGTGAAATCAGAAATGCCGGACGATCCGGTGCATTTCTTTCATCCTCGACATCTCGACCACGCGGTTAAAACGTTCCAGACCGGATTTGGCGGCATGCTGACCTATGCGGTCAAGGCAAACCCCGATCCGCTGGTCATCGCGCCGATGGTCGAATTGGGGATGCAGGGCTTTGACGTGGCCTCGCCTGCGGAAATGGCGTTGGTGCGGTCGGTGTCGGATACCGTTGCCTTGCACTACAATAACCCTGTTCGTTCCCTGTCCGAAATCGCAGCGGCGGAACGGCACGGCGTTCGGTCGTGGTCGGTTGACCGCGAAGATGAACTGGCCAAGCTGGCGCATCTGCCGAAGGGGCATGAGATTGCGGTGCGCCTGCGCTTGCCTGTGAAGGGCGCAGCCTATGATTTCGGTGCGAAATACGGCGCCGACCCTGAAACGGCGGTTATGCTGCTGCAAAAGGTGCGCGACATGGGTCTGACCCCGTCGATGACCTTCCATCCCGGCACGCAATGCGATGCTTCGGGCGTCTGGGCGCAGTACATTCGCGCCTGTGCCGACATTGCTGCCCGCGCGGGCGTCACCCTGCGCCGCCTGAACGTGGGCGGGGGCTTTGCCGCCAACCGTTTGGGGATTTCGCCCGATCTGTATCGCATCTTCCGCGAAATCGATCAGGCCGTGGACGAAGGTTTTGGTGCAAACCGCCCTGAATTGATTTGCGAACCGGGCCGCGCGCTGGCGACCGAGGCGTTCAGCCTGCTGGTAAGGGTCAAAGCGATGGATGAGCGTTGCATGACCCTGAACGACGGCATCTATGGCGGGCTGGCCGAATGGCGGGATCTGTCGGTCGGCAACCGCATAACCTGTTTCGCCCCCGACGGCACCCTGCGCCGCGCAGACGGCATGGAGCGTATCGTCTTTGGCCCGACCTGCGATAGCCTTGATTGCCTGCCCACGCCCTTGGCAGTCCCCGGCGATCTGAGCCCCGAAGATTACATCTTGATCAGCGGCATGGGCGCCTATTCGCAGGCCACCGCCACGGGCTTTAACGGCTATGGCCACAGTCACGTTGTTTGCCTTCAGGATCACGACACATTCGATAGGGGGGCTGGACACCGCCACGCTGCCGCCTAAAGTCCCTATGACAGCGAAAAGCTAACAGGGACAATCATGGAAAAGTTCGGCAAAAGCCAACCGGTCAAACGGGTGGAAGACATCCGCTTTCTTAAAGGCGAAGGGCGTTACATCGACGACATCGCCGATGAAAACGCGCTGCATTGCGTGTTTTTCCGGTCGTCCGTGGCGCATGGGGATATCACATCGCTGGACGTGTCCGAGGCCCGCGCGGCTGATGGCGTGCATCTGGTTCTGACCGCTGATGATCTGGCCGAGGCCGGTATCACCAAAGGCTTGGTCACCTCGATGGTGCCCAACCACGACGGCACAACAGGCCCGACACCCCGCCGACCCGTTCTGGCCGAAGGTCGCGTGCGCTTTGTGGGGGAACCCATTGCACTGGTGGTGGCCGACAGTATCAACGCCGCCAAAGACGCCATCGAACTGATCGAATGCGATATCGAAGACCGCCCCGTCCATCTGGACTTGCAAGCAGGCGGCGACCCCATTCATGACGAAGTGCCGGACAACCGCGCCTTTGATTACGCCTTGGGCGATAAGGACGGGACTGATGCGGCCTTTGCCAAAGCGGCGCATGTCGTGTCGCTTGAGGTCGGCGATAACCGTATCATCTCGAACCCGATGGAAACCCGCGCGTGCACAGCCATTTGGGATGGCGAACGCCTGCATATGGGCATCAACGGGCAGGGCGTGTGGAACTTCAAAACCCAACTGTCGCGCATTCTGAACCTTGATCCAGAGGCGGTGCATGTGACCACGCCGGACGTGGGCGGTGGGTTCGGCACGAAATCCATGACCTACCCCGAATATTTTGCCATCGGTCAGGCCGCCCGTGTGCTGGGCAAACCACTGCGCTGGATGGCGGAACGCGGTGAAGGGATGCTGACAGACAACGCCGGCCGCGATCTGGTGTCGCTGGCCGAACTGGCCTTTGACGAAGACCTGCGCATTCTGGGCTACCGCGTGCACACCCGCAGCAATCTGGGGGCCTATCTGTCGCAATTCGGGCCGCTGATGCAGACGTTTCTATTCGCCCGCGTATTGACCGGCGTCTATGACTGCAAAAATGCATACCTGCGTAGTGAAGGCATCTTTACCAACACCACGCAGGTCGATGCCTATCGCGGCGCGGGCCGCCCCGAGGCCAACTATCTGCTGGAACGGATGATGGACCGCGCCGCGCGCGAGCTGAACGTCGACCCATGGGAGCTTCGCCGCCGTAATTTCATCGCGGTGGATCAGTTCCCCTACGATACGGTGTCGGGCGAAACCTATGACGTGGGCGATTTCAAACGCGTTCTGGCACGGGGCGAGGAAACATCGGACCGGACAGGTTTTGCCGCCCGCCGTGCCGCTAGCGAAGCGCAGGGCAAACTGCGCGGGCAGGGGCTGTGTTACTACATTGAATCGATCCTTGGCGCGTCGGATGAGGACGTGAAGATCGAGTTCACGGAAGATGGCGCAATCATCTATGTCGGCACCCAGTCGAACGGGCAGGGGCACGAAACGGTCTTTGCCCAGTTCCTGTCGGATCAAACGGGCATCCCGTTTGAAAAGATCAAAGTTGTACAAGGCGACAGTGACCTGATTTCCAAGGGCGGCGGCACAGGTGGGTCGCGGTCTGTTACCGTACAGGCCAACGTCACGCTGAAAGCGGTCGCTGGCATTGTCGAGGCTTTCAGCGATTTCCTGTCCGATGAAATGGGCGTGCCCGCGTCGCAGATCTATTTTGACGACGAACGCTTCCGTGCCGACGGATCGAACTTGTCGCCCACCATGCTCGAGGTCGCAGAGCTTGCCCGTGAAAAGGGGCGCGATGATCTGCTGACCCATTCCGCCTATGCCCAGCTAGAGGCACGGTCCTTCCCGAACGGTGCCCACGTGGCCGAGGTCGAGATTGATCCCGACACAGGCCATGTCACGCTGGATCGGTATTCGATTGTCGATGACTTCGGCAATCTGGTGAACCCGATGCTGGTTGAAGGGCAGGTGCACGGCGGTGTTGTCCAAGGCGTCGGTCAGGCGCTGTGGGAACAGGTGGTTTATGATGAAACCGGCCAGCTACTAAGCGCGAGTTTCATGGACTACGCCATGCCGCGCGCCAAAGACGTACCGATGTTCAGCTTTACGACCGAAGCGGTGCCATCAACAGCGAACGTTCTGGGTATGAAGGGCTGCGGCGAGGCAGGCACAGTGGGATCGATGGCGGCTGTGTCCAACGCGGTGCAGGATGCGCTGTGGGATCGTGGCGTGCGTCAGGCCGATATGCCGTTCACGCCGTTCCGTGTCTGGGACATGCTGAACGGGCAGAAAACCGCCGCCGAATAGGCGGTTTCGCCTCACGCTTTCTTGAGCAGGGTTTAAAAATCCATGGAAAACCCCATCTCTTTGACAGGATCGCAGGGCCGGAACCCCTGTGAAACCTTCACTGTCCCTCGTTCCGAACCTGGCGCCCGACATGGATTCGGGCGCCTTTTTTGTCTGGAAACCAATGACCTACAGTGACGACTATCTGAAAAAGATCCTTGGTCGCGCCAAAACGATTGCCGTTGTTGGGGTGTCGACGAACTCTGTCCGCCCGTCTTATTTTGTGGCGCGCTACCTGTCGCTGAAGGGATTTACCGTCATTCCGGTGAATCCCGGTCACGCGGGCAAAATGCTGTTCGGTCAGACTATTCGCGCGTCACTGTCCGAGATTGATCGCCCCGTCGACATGGTCGATATCTTCCGCAAATCCGAAGCGGTGCCGCCCATCGTGGATGAGGCGTTGGAAAAGTTTCCCGACCTGCAAACCATCTGGATGCAAATCGGCGTGGAAAACCCCGAGGCTGCCGCCGTGGCAGAAGCGCGTGGTGTGGATGTGGTGATGAACCGCTGCCCGAAAATCGAATACCAGCGCCTGTTCGGCGAGTTGCGCATGGGCGGGTTCAATACCGGCGTGATTTCATCCAAGCTGTAGGTATTTTCTGTCCAAAAATACCTCCGCCGGAGGCGCCGAAGCCTAGGATGTCGGGCGCGACGCCTTTTCGGCAAGCCCCGATTGCGACTGGCGGCGTTCCAGTTCGGCCAGCACATCGGCCAGAGCCACATCGCGGGATTTCAGCATGACCAGCAGGTGAAACAGAACATCTGCTGCCTCGCTTGTCAGGCCCGCCTTGTCGTTCTTGACCGCTTCGATCACGGCCTCAACCGCCTCTTCCCCGAATTTCTCGGCGCATTTCTCGGGGCCTTTGGCCAACAGTTTCGCGGTCCAGCTTTCGTCTGCGCTGGCCGCTGCGCGATTTGCGATGATCGCCTCTAGGTCTGTCAGGGAAAAGCTCATAGCCGCACCGGAATGCCCGCATTGGCCATGTGGGCTTTGGCCTCGGCGATGGTGTAATCGCCGAAATGAAAGATCGACGCGGCCAGAACCGCGCTTGCGCCGCCTTTGGTGACGCCGTCAACAAGGTGGTCAAGGTTGCCCACACCGCCCGATGCGATCACAGGTACCGGAACCGCGTCGGAGATCGCGCGGGTCAGCGGCAGGTTAAAGCCCGCCCGCGTGCCGTCGCGATCCATCGAGGTCAGCAGGATTTCACCTGCGCCTTTTTCCGCCATCAGCTTGGCAAACTCGACCGCATCAATGCCGGTTTCGCGGCGACCGCCGTGGGTGAAAATCTCCCACTTACCGGGGGCCACGGTTTTCGCGTCAATCGCCACAACGATGCATTGGCTGCCGAACTGGTCGGCGGCGTCGGCCACAACATCGGGGTTGGCCACAGCGGCAGAGTTGAAGCTGACCTTATCCGCGCCCGCCAGCAGCAGGTTGCGCACGTCTTTTACGGTGCGCACGCCACCGCCCACGGTCAGCGGGATAAAGCACTGTTCGGCTGTGCGGGTGACCACGTCATACATGGTGTCGCGGTTTTCGTGGGTTGCCGTGATGTCGAGAAAACAAATCTCGTCCGCGCCAGCGGCGTCATAGGCGCGCGCGGCGTCCACAGGGTCGCCTGCATCCACCAGATCGACAAAGTTCACGCCTTTGACCACGCGGCCTTCGGCCACATCAAGGCAGGGGATGATCCGGGTTTTCAGCATAGGCTCAGTCCTTTTGTCGTGACCGGATATGCCTGCTGAGATCGATAAGCGCAAGAACAGCCAGCACCAAGACGCATCCAAAGGCAACGGGCAGTGTCGCCAATGCAAACCATCCCGACACAAAGGCGCTGGATAAGGTGCCGCCCCAGTCGTGGCCGTCAACAATACAGGGGTTCGTCCAGCCTTCGTGCAGAATGCACCCGTGGCGCGCCGCGAACCAGCTGGACCAGATAATAAGGAAAACGGGGATCAGGCAGATCAGGATGATTAGCGGCAAAATCCAGTAGGCCAGCCGTTTCATGGCTTTGGCCCTTGGTAAGACGCGCAAATAGGGCGACGTGGGACATCAAAAGCATAAATGAAAAACATGTGAACCAGAGTGATCCGATTCGCATGCAAAATCCAGATTTTGGAGGGCGATCAGCCTTTCAGCAGCGCCAGCGCCTCGGCCAGATCAATCGCACCGTCATAAAGCGCACGGCCCGAGATCGCGCCAGCGATTACACCAGTATCGCGAAGCGCCGTCAGATCGGCGAGCGACGACACGCCGCCCGATGCGATAACGGGAATCGACACGGCGCGGGCCAGTGCCTCGGTCGCCTCGATGTTCGGGCCGCCCATTGCGCCGTCGCGGTTGATGTCGGTGTAGATGATCGCGGAAACGCCAGCGTCTTCAAAGCTTTTCGCCAGATCGGTTACCATCACATCGGTTTCTTCGGCCCAACCTTTGGTCGCCACTTTGCCGTTACGGGCGTCGATGCCCACGGCCACGTGACCGGGGAACGCCTTGGCCGCTTCGCGCACCAGATCGGGGTTTTCGACGGCCACGGTGCCAAGGATGACGCGCTGCAATCCCTTTTCGATCCATGCCTCGATCGTCGCCATATCGCGGATACCACCGCCCAGTTGCGCGGGAACGCCGGGGCAGGCGGCCAGAATGGCCTCAACCGCAGCACCGTTCACTGGCTCGCCCGCGAAAGCGCCGTTCAGATCGACCAGATGCAGCCATTCACAGCCCGCATCCACAAAGGATTTCGCCTGATCTGCGGGTTTATCGTTAAAAACGGTCGATTTTTCCATATCGCCACGCAAAAGGCGCACGGCTTGGCCGTCTTTAAGGTCAATAGCAGGATAGAGGATCATAGCGAGGGCCCTTTTAAAACTTGGCCGCTCTTTTGCACGGGATCGCCAGATATGCAACGCGACCTTGCGTCAGAAGGCCCTTGGGCGACCTAGCGTCAAGCTTGATTTGAAAGCCCTGTTTGGATCAGACTTTTTACAGTTTTGGGAGGAGAACCAACATGAAGAAGTTTCTGGGCATCGTGACGGGCCTTGTGCTTGCGGCGTCTGCGGCAACGGCGGACCCCATCAAAGGCACGTGGAAAACCGAAGTAGATGACGGCTCTTACGCCCACATCGGTCTGAAATCCTGTGGCGACAAAATCTGCGGTACAATCGACAAGACGTTCAATTCGTCCGGCGAATACCAGTCGCCCAACCTTGGCAAGGTTCTTGTGATCAACATGGAGCCCAAAGGTGGCGGCAAGTACGAAGGCAAAGTCTGGCGTCCTTCGAACGACAAAATCTACATGGGTAAAATGACCCTGAGCGGCAACAAGCTGAAGCTTCAGGGCTGTGTGGCTGGTGGTCTGTTGTGTTCCAGCCAGAACTGGACCCGCGTGAACTGATCACGACTGGAACTTTCCTAGGCAAGAACGCGCGTCGAGCAACCGGCGCGCGTTTTTCTTTGTGTGTTTAGTGCGGTCTTTACGCCAGTATACTCAAAGTATTTCAAGATTCAGAACAAGTTTCAGAATATGTTGCGGCCCCGCGCCGCCGTCTTTGTAGACCAGTCCAGTGTCGGCCCAGCCGTTGGCAAGATACACATGCTTGGCGCGCGGGTTTTCGAAATTGACCGTCAGGAAGGCGCGTTTGGCGCTGTATACTGAAAGTATATATTCCGGCAGAGCCGCCATCAGCGCCTTGCCGTATCCCTTGCCTTGATACTGCTGCCCGACAATCACCATCCGCAGACCAAGGTCGCCGTCCTCATAGCCGCATTGGGCCAAGGGGGCTGTCGGCACACGCAGGTGATAACCGCGATCCAGTTTGAAGAACCCGACGATTTCGTCAGCGGCCAAAGCGCAGTGATAATCGCACTCCAGTTCGTCCTCGGCCGTGACCTCTTCGATCCGGCCGCCAAAGCGCAACTGATCTTCGGGAAGCTGAAGGTGATAGACCTGCTCCACATCCGCGCGGGGCAGGGGCATCAGCGTGATTACGGCTTCCATGTCAGGAAGTTTGCGATCATCCGCAGGCCGGTCTCGGCGCTTTTTTCGGGGTGGAATTGAAAGCCCACGCGGTTGCCGGTGCCGACAATCGCGGTGATGTCGCCACCATAGTCCACATGCGCGATGCGCTGCGACAGATCGGTCATATGCATTTGATAGGAATGGACAAAATAGGCGTGTTCGCCGGTTTTAACACCGTCCAGAACGGGGTGCGCCTGTTCGATCACCAGATCGTTCCAGCCCATGTGCGGCACTTTCAGCGTCGGATCAGAGGGGGCGATTTTTTCGACCTCGCCATCAATCCAGCCAAGCCCGTCTGTTTCGCGGTATTCATGCCCTTTGCGGGCCATCAGCTGCATGCCGACGCAAATGCCCAGAAACGGGACGCCGCGTGTTTCGACCGCCTCAACCATCGCATCGAACAACCCGCCCGAGCCTTTCAACGCCTCGGCGCAGGCAGGGAAGGCGCCGTCACCCGGCAGGACCAGACGATCGGCCCGAGCCACAACATCGGCGTCCGACGTCACAATCACATCGCCTGCGCCGACTTCATCCGCCATCCGGCGAAAGGCTTTGTCGGCGGAATGCAGGTTGCCGCTTTCGTAGTCGATGATCGCTGTGAGCATGCGGAGCCTCCTTTGGGGGCGGGTGTCTTTTGCCGCTTGGGTCGCGCGAAACGGGGGCGGCGTCAAGCAGGCTCTTGGCCGATATGCCGCAGAAGAGCAAGGATCGCATCATCCGGCGGAGGCGTGTCCCCGAGCCGTCCGTGCAGTTCCAAAAGCGCAAAGCCATGAACAAGGGACCAGACCTGGGTTTCGATGATCACAGGGTCGGTGCCGGGCGGGACAAAGGGGGCGCAGGTGTCGCGCAGAATGCTGTAAGACGTTGACGCGTCGCGCTTTGACTCCGGTTCTTTGCGCTGAAGGCAGAAGATCATCTCGTACAGCGCAGGCTCGGCGCGGGCGAAGGCAAGATAGCCGCGACAAATGCCCAGCAGTCGCCCATGCGCCGTGTCGTCAGAGGCCGCGGCGTGGGTGCGCATAAAATCAGAAAACCGCGCAAAGGCCTCTTCTGCGATGGCCCATTTCAGCCCTTCGAGGTTCCCGAAGTGATGGGCGGGGGCCGCGTGTGAGACGCCAGCAAGCGCGGCGCATTTGCGCAAGGAAAGCGCATCAAGACCGCTGCTGCGCAGGATCTCGATCCCCGCTTCGACCAGCGCGGCATGGAGGTTTCCGTGATGGTGGCGGGATTTGTCTTTGGTCAATTCCATGGGGACGGGAATAAAACAGCAAACTTGACGGCGTCAAGTCTTCTCGATTATGACGGTGTCAAGTTGACACTGTAAAGATTCGATTGAAGGAGATTGAAAATGTTAGAACGGGCACGAATTTCGATGTTCTGGATTCTGTCGTTGGGCGTGGCATTGGTGTCGTGGCGGTTTTTGGTGTTCGGGGTCGAGGCCTCGATGCCGGCCATGGCGCATTTCCCCGAGACACAGAAGTTGGCGCTGTACCTACATATCGGCCTAGCGCCAGTGGTGCTGGCGCTTTTGCCGTTTCAGTTCTGGAAAGGCCTACGTGCGCGCAGGCCAGCACTGCACCGTTGGTTCGGGCGGCTGTATGTGCTGCTGATCGTTGTGTCGGGTGTGGCCGCGCTTGTCCTTGCCAGCGGGACCCGCGCCGGACCGGTGGCAGGCGTGGCCTTTGGCATTCTGGCCGTGCTTTGGATCGCGGTTACGGTGCAGGCGGTGCGGTTGGCCATGTTGGGACGGATCGCAGAGCACCGGCGCTGGATGGTCCGATCAGCCGCGCTGACGCTGGCGGCGGTGACACTGCGGGTTTATTTGCCGTTTCTCGCGATGGGGTTCGGGTTCGAGACCGGATACCTGATAGTGTCGTGGCTCTGCTGGGTGCCGAATGCGCTGATCGCAGAGTGGATACTGTGGCGAAAGGGGGCGGCCCGGCTTCGGACCGCCTGAGGGGTTACAGCGCGCCTTTGGTCGACGGGATCGCGTCGGCTGTGCGCGGGTCGGTTTCAAGCGCCACCCGCAGCGCGCGGGCCACGGCCTTGAACGCGGCCTCTGCGATGTGGTGGCTGTTGAAGCCATGCAGCTGATCGATGTGCAGCGTGATGCCGCCATGTGTCGACAATGCTTGGAAAAATTCGCGCACCAGTTCGGTGTCGAAAGTGCCGATTTTTGCGGTCGGCATGTCCACATTCCACACAAGGAAAGGACGGCCGGACAGATCCAGCGCGCAACGTACCTGCGCGTCATCCATAGGCAAGTGGCATTCGCCGTAGCGACGCAAACCGCGCTTGTCGCCCAGTGCCTGTGTCAGGGCCTGACCCAAGGCGATGCCGGTGTCTTCCACGGTGTGGTGATCGTCGATGTGGTAATCACCCTTGGCGCGGATGGTCATATCGATCAGCGCGTGGCGCGATAGCTGATCCAGCATGTGGTCGAAAAAGCCGACACCGGTCTGGTTGTCGTACTTGCCCGTCCCGTCGAGATTGATCTCGACCGAAATGTCGGTTTCAGCGGTCTTTCGCGTGATCTTGGCGCTGCGCATGTCAACGATCCTTCGTCTGTCTCGGGGCGCTTATAGGCAGGCAGGACGATCAGGGAAAGCCATGGCGTTCACGCGGGCCGCGAAGTGATGCGGATTTCAAACGGCGTGTGCGGCGGGGAGGTGCGGAGACATCAGCAAAGCGCGCCAATCCCGAGGGCTTCAGCCCGAGATAAGCCTGTGCGCCGAAGGCGCGCCGCTGGATCCGGAAGGAAAGGACCGACTGATGGAGCGGGCGAGGCGATTCGAACGCCCGACCCTAACCTTGGCAAGGTTATGCTCTACCCCTGAGCTACGCCCGCAAACCATCATGTCTGTCCCAATTGGAGCGGGCGAGGCGATTCGAACGCCCGACCCTAACCTTGGCAAGGTTATGCTCTACCCCTGAGCTACGCCCGCTAACCATTGGGTGGAGGCGATTTAGGATGTGTCGCGACGGGCTGCAAGAGAAAAGTGAAGACTTTTGCAGGGATTTTTTATATTTCTGCGGTGCGGCGTAGCAGTGGGCCTGTAAACGTGGGTTTTTACGGGGCTGGACATTGCGCATGTTAACGCTAACAAGGGCGCTTATGGATCTAGATCAGTTCTATCCGGCACTCTCTGACCTGCGCGGCCGTGCAAAACGGCGGCTTCCCCGATTTGTTTGGGATTTTCTTGATTCATCGACCGGCGACGAACAGACCAACCTGCGCAATCGCGCAGATCTGGATGCTTTGTGTTTTCTTCCCTCGATCCTGCATGGCGAACAGACGCCCGATCTGACCACGGATGTCCTGGGGTCGTCGTACAAACTGCCGATCGGTGTGTCGCCGGTTGGCATGTCGGGCCTGGTCTGGCCGGGGGCCGAGAAAATCCTCGCTCGCGCGGCCACGGCTGCGGGCATTCCCTATTGTCTGTCCACCGTCGCCACCGCCACACCGGAAGAGGTGGGGCCGCTGACTGGCGGCAAGGGCTGGTTCCAGCTTTATCCACCCCGCGATGAAGCCACGCGCAAGGATTTGCTGGATCGCGCCAAGGCGTCGGGCTTTTCGACATTGGTTCTGACAGTGGACGTGCCGGTTGCATCGCGGCGTGAACGGCAGATTCGCGGTGGGCTGACCCAGCCGCCGAAGCTGAACGCGCGTTTGTTGGCGCAGGTGGCCTGCCGTCCGGCTTGGGCCATGGCGATGGCGCAAAACGGGTTGCCGCATATGAAGACGCTGGATGCCTATGTTCAGGATGTATCCAGCCGGTCCTCGACAGCGCATGTGGGCTATTTGCTGCGGACCTCGCCTGATTGGGACTATTTGCATTGGCTGCGTGACAACTGGGATGGGCCCTTTGTCGTCAAAGGCGTTATGCGCGCAGAGGATGCGCAGCGACTTGACGCCGCAGGTGTGGATGCAATCTGGGTGTCGAACCATGCCGGACGGCAGTTCGACGGGGCGCCTTCGGTGGCGTCTGTCCTACCCAGAATTCGTGATGTTACCGATTTGCCAGTCATTGCTGATGGATCGATATCAGGGGGGCTTGATATTCTGCGTCTAATCGCCTTGGGTGCCGACATCTGCATGTTAGGGCGTGGTTTTCACTATGCTCTGGCTGCTTTGGGGGGACGGGGGCCAAAGCATCTGATCGATATTCTCACCAAAGATTTGGTCGCCAATCTGGGGCAGCTTGGCGCCATCCATCCCGCTGAATTGCGGGGTAAAATTCTCAGAACGGGGAGTGGAAACCCACCCGTTTGAGCGCCCGTCACTATCCGGTTCGCCAAGTTGTTGCACCGTGACAATCCGCATAACCTTGCACCAAGTTACTAATCAGGAAGCCAGCCTTATGACCGACTTCAAGAAGATCCTCATTGCCAACCGTGGCGAGATCGCGATCCGCATTATGCGTGCGGCCAACGAGATGGGGAAAAAGACCGTTGCCGTATTTGCCGAGGAAGACAAACTTGGCCTGCACCGGTTCAAAGCGGACGAAGCGTACCGCATTGGTGAGGGGCTGGGGCCCGTTGCAGCCTATCTGTCGATTGACGAGATCATTCGCGTGGCCAAGGAAAGCGGCGCGGACGCGATCCATCCGGGGTATGGCCTGCTGTCGGAGAACCCCGAATTCGTCGACGCCTGCGAAAAGAACGGCATCACCTTTATCGGTCCCAAGGCGAAAACCATGCGCCAGCTGGGCGATAAAGCCAGCGCCCGTAAGGTTGCGATCGAGGCCGGTGTGCCGGTTATTCCCGCGACCGAGGTTCTGGGCGATGACATGGAAGCCATCAAGAAAGAGGCCGAAGAGATCGGCTTCCCGCTGATGTTGAAAGCGTCGTGGGGTGGTGGTGGCCGCGGTATGCGCCCGATCATGAATGCCAAGGAACTGCCCGAGAAGGTCATGGAAGGCCGCCGCGAGGCCGAGGCCGCCTTTGGCAACGGCGAAGGCTACCTGGAAAAGATGATCATGCGCGCCCGTCACGTCGAGGTTCAGATCCTTGGTGACAGCCATGGCAACATCTATCACCTGTACGAACGGGATTGTTCGGTTCAGCGCCGCAACCAGAAGGTCGTTGAACGCGCGCCCGCACCCTACCTGTCCGAGGCGCAGCGCGAAGAGCTGTGCGAACTGGGTCGTAAAATCTGTGCCCACGTGAACTATGAATGCGCGGGCACCGTCGAATTCCTGATGGATATGGACACAGGCGCGTTCTACTTCATCGAGGTGAACCCGCGTGTTCAGGTGGAACACACCGTCACCGAAGAAGTCACCGGCATCGACATCGTTCAGGCGCAGATCCTGATCGCCGAGGGCAAATCGCTGGCCGAGGCGACAGGCAAGGCGTCGCAGTATGATATCCGCCTGAACGGCCACGCGCTGCAAACGCGGATCACAACGGAAGACCCGCAGAACAACTTTATCCCCGACTATGGCCGCATCACCGCCTATCGGTCTGCGACCGGTATGGGCATCCGTCTGGACGGCGGCACGGCCTATGCGGGCGGCGTGATCACGCGCTACTACGACTCGCTTCTGGTGAAGGTGACGGCTTGGGCGCAGACGCCGGAAAAGGCGATCTCGCGGATGGACCGTGCGCTGCGCGAATTCCGTATTCGTGGCGTGTCGACCAACATCAACTTTGTTGAGAACCTGCTGAAGCACCCGACGTTCCTGTCGAACCAGTACCACACCAAGTTCATCGACGAGACGCCCGAGCTGTTTGATTTCAAACCGCGCAAGGACCGTGGCACCAAGGTTCTGACCTACATTGCTGATATCTCGGTCAACGGGCATCCGGAAACCGAAGGCCGTGCGAAACCGCACCCCGATCTGAAACCGGCGCGCGCGCCCAAAACCTCGACCGATCCGGTCGCCTATGGCACCCGTAATCTGCTTGAGGAAAAAGGCCCGCAGGCGGTTGCTGACTGGATGGCGGCGCAGAAACAGGTTCTGATCACCGACACCACAATGCGCGACGGTCACCAGTCTTTGCTGGCGACGCGGATGCGGTCGATCGACATGATCAAGGTGGCACCGGCCTATGCCGAAAAGCTGCCGCAGCTGTTCTCGGTCGAATGCTGGGGCGGGGCGACGTTCGACGTGGCCTACCGCTTCTTGCAGGAATGTCCGTGGCAGCGTCTGCGCGATATCCGTGAAAAGATGCCGAACCTGATGACGCAGATGTTGCTGCGTGCATCGAACGGTGTTGGCTACACCAACTATCCCGACAACGTGGTTCAGTTCTTTGTCAAACAGGCCGCTGAGTCTGGTGTCGACGTGTTCCGCGTGTTCGACTCGCTCAACTGGGTGGAAAACATGCGCGTCGCGATGGATGCGGTGATCGACAGCGGCAAGGTCTGTGAAGGTACGATCTGCTATACGGGCGACATCAACGATCCCGACCGTGCGAAGTATAACCTGAAGTACTACGTCGATATGGGTAAGCAGCTGCGTGATGCAGGTGCCCATGTTCTGGGTCTGAAGGATATGGCGGGTCTGTTGAAGCCCGCCGCCGCGGGCCCGCTGGTCCGTGCCTTGAAAGAAGAGGTCGGCCTGCCGATTCACTTCCACACACACGACACATCCGGTGCGGCAATCGCGACCGTCATGGCCGCAGCTGAGGCCGGTGTGGATGCCGTCGACGCCGCGATGGACGCGCTTTCGGGCAACACATCGCAGCCGACGCTGGGATCGATTGTCGAGGCGCTGCGCTTTACCGAGCGCGACACAGGTCTGGACATCGGTGCGATCCGCGAGATTTCCAACTATTGGGAAGCTGTACGTGGTCAGTACGCGGCGTTTGAGTCGTCGCTTCAGGCACCGGCATCCGAGGTCTATCTGCACGAAATGCCCGGTGGCCAGTTCACCAACCTGAAAGCGCAGGCGCGCTCGATGGGTCTGGAAGAACGCTGGCACGAGGTCGCACAGACCTATGCGGATGTGAACCAGATGTTCGGTGATATCGTCAAAGTGACTCCGTCGTCCAAGGTTGTGGGTGACATGGCGCTGATGATGGTCAGCCAGAACCTGACACGCTCCGAGGTCGAAGACCCGAAACGTGACGTATCCTTCCCGGATTCGGTGATCGACATGATGCGCGGTAACCTTGGTCAGCCTCCGGGTGGGTTCCCGAAAGCGATCCAGAAGAAGATTCTGAAAGGCGAAAAGCCGATGACGGATCGTCCGGGCAAGCACATGACAGCGCTTGATCTGGAAGCGACGCGCAAGGAACTGTCGGACAAGTTCGACGGAGCCGAGATCGATGACGAGGATCTGAACGGTTACCTGATGTATCCCAAGGTCTTTACCGACTATCTGGAGCGTCACAACACCTATGGTCCGGTGCGCACGCTTCCGACGCGGACGTTCTTCTATGGCATGGAGCCGGGTGAAGAGATCACTGCCGAAATCGACCCTGGTAAGACGCTGGAAATCCGCATGATTGCGGCCAGCGAAACCAACGAAGACGGCGAAGTGCGGGTGTTCTTTGAACTGAACGGTCAGCCGCGGTCGATCCGTGTGCCGAACCGCAAGGTCAAGGCAACGACAGCGGCCCGTCCCAAGGCGGAAATGGGCAACCCCAACCACGTCGGCGCGCCGATGCCGGGCGTTGTGGCGTCGGTCGGTGTGTCTGCTGGTCAGTCCGTCAAAGAGGGCGATCTGCTGCTGACGATCGAAGCGATGAAGATGGAAACCGGTCTGCATGCAGAACGCGACGCCGTCATCAAAGCGGTTCACGTCACAGCCGGTGGTCAGATCGACGCGAAAGACCTGCTGGTCGAATACGAGGCCTAAGCACATGAAACTGCGGATATCCGCCGCGGAATTGGTGGCCGAAGCCCGGTCGCAAATTCCCGAGCTCGACACGCTGGACGCGCTTGAGATGTTCAAACGTGACGACGTTGTGGTGGTGGATATCCGTGATGTACGCGAACGCAACAGAACCGGGTGGATTCCCGGTTCTGTGCACGCCCCGCGCGGGATGCTGGAATTCTGGGTCGATCCTGACAGCCCCTATTTCCGCGATGTCTTTGCCCAAGAGGGGAAAGAATACGTTTTGCACTGTGCTTCTGGTTGGCGTTCGGCGCTGGCTGTGTTTCAGTTGCAGAAGATGGGTTTTGAAGCGTCGCACCTGAAGGACGGGTTTTCCGACTGGGTTCTTGAGGGAGGCGCGGTGGAGGGGCCGTAATGACCTTGGAAATCACGCCGATTTACGCAGCACTGCTGACATTACTGTATCTTTGGTTGTCCTATCGCGTCGTGCAGATGCGCGGTTCGGCCAAGGTGTCTTTGGGCGATGGGGGCGACCGCATTCTGGAACGTCGGATTCGCGCCCACGGGAATTGCGCCGAAAACGCGCCCATCGGCCTGATCCTGATGCTGATGATGGAACTGAGCGGTGCGCCGGCTGTGGCGGTTCATGGCGCGGGCATGATGCTGTTGGTGGGGCGTCTGGCCCATGCGGCGGCATTGTCATCTCCGACGCCGAAGATGGTTTTGCGGGCAGGGGGCATGGGCCTGACCTATCTGATGCAAGGCTTGGTCGCGGTCGGCCTGTTGGCGCATGCTTTGATATGATTGGGACTTTTGGAATAGTGTAGAACATTTGCCGAACGTCTCTTTATCTTCGGACGTGGCAGGGCTATTCTTAGGGCCATGAGCAGCTTTGATGAAATGGACGCCTTCGAAGGCGCATCCTTGTCCGCACGCGCCATGGCGGCGCGTCCGACGCCCTATTTGGATGATCTGAACCCGGCGCAGCGCGAAGCGGTGGAAACGCTGGACGGTCCGGTGCTGATGCTGGCGGGTGCCGGTACGGGCAAGACCAAGGCGCTGACATCGCGGATCGTGCATCTCCTGTCGACGGGCAAGGCGCGACCGAACGAGATTCTGTCGGTGACCTTTACCAACAAAGCTGCACGCGAGATGAAAAACCGTGTGGGCGGCATGCTAGGCGGCGCGATTGAGGGGATGCCTTGGTTGGGCACGTTCCACTCGATCTGCGTGAAACTGCTGCGCCGACATGCGGAACTGGTTGGGCTGAAGTCGAACTTCACCATTCTGGACACGGACGATCAGTTGCGGCTGCTCAAGCAGTTGATCGTGGCACGCGGGATCGATGACAAACGCTGGCCCGCGCGGCATCTGGCTGGGGTGATCGACGGTTGGAAAAACCGCGCGCTGACGCCGGACAAGGTGCCGTCGTCTGATGCCAATGCGTTCAATAACGCAGGACCGTCGCTCTATCTGGAATACCAGAACCGTCTGCGTGAGCTGAACGCGGTGGATTTTGGCGACCTGCTTTTGCATATGGTTACGATTTTCCAGACCCATCAGGATGTGCTGGAACAATACCAGCGCTGGTTCCGCTATATTTTGGTGGACGAGTATCAGGATACCAACGTCGCCCAGTATCTGTGGCTGCGCCTGTTGGCAGGGTCGCATAAGAACATCTGTTGCGTGGGTGACGACGACCAGTCGATCTATGGCTGGCGCGGGGCCGAGGTGGGCAACATCCTGCGGTTTGAAAAGGATTTTCCAGGCGCCCATGTTGTACGGCTTGAGCAGAACTATCGCTCGACGCCCCATATTCTGAAGGCCGCGTCCGGTGTGATTTCCGGCAACTCGGACCGGTTGGGCAAAGAGCTGTGGACCGATGTGCAGGACGGCGAAAAGGTTCGTCTGATCGGCCATTGGGATGGCGAGGAAGAGGCGCGCTGGATCGGTGAAGAGATCGAGTCTGCGCAGTCTGGTTCGCGCGGTGTGCGGGCGATGTCGCTGGATGAGATGGCCATTCTTGTGCGCGCCTCGCACCAGATGCGGGCGTTCGAAGACCGCTTTCTGACCATCGGTTTGCCCTATCGCGTTATCGGCGGCCCGCGCTTTTATGAGCGGATGGAGATCCGTGATGCGATGGCATATTTCCGGCTGGTCGTGTCGCCCGACGATGATCTGGCGTTCGAGCGGATCGTGAACACGCCGAAACGTGGCTTGGGCGATAAGGCCCAGCAGACAATCCAGCGTGCGGCGCGTGAAAACGGTGTGTCGCTGCTGAACGGCGCGGCGATTGCGGTTGAGCAAGGGCTGATCAAGGGCAAGGGCGCTGCGGCGTTGAAAGAACTGGTCGTAGGCCTGGCCCGCTGGGGGCGCATGTCGCGCAACGTGGTGACGGTAGAAAGCGACGAGGTGGTTGATGACCTCATCGAGCCGTTGGCGTCCGAGCCGGAGGTCAGCCACGTCGAACTGGCGCAGATTATTCTGGACGAATCCGGCTACACCACCATGTGGCAGAACGACAAAACGCCAGAGGCGCCGGGGCGGTTGGAGAACCTGAAAGAACTGGTCAAGGCCTTGGAAAGCTTCGAAAACCTGCAAGGGTTTCTGGAGCACGTCAGCTTGATTATGGACAATGAGACTGACGATGGCGGCGCGAAAGTGTCGATCATGACGCTCCACGCGGCCAAGGGGCTTGAGTTCCCGATGGTGTTCTTGCCCGGTTGGGAAGACGGGCTCTTCCCGTCGCAGCGGTCGATGGATGAAAGCGGGGTTAAAGGGCTCGAGGAAGAGCGGCGTCTGGCCTATGTGGGGATCACGCGGGCCGAGGAAGTTTGCACGATTTCCTTTGCAGCGAACCGGCGTGTGTTCGGCCAATGGCAAAGCCAGATGCCGTCGCGCTTTATTGACGAGCTGCCCGAGGCGCATGTGGATGTGCTGACACCGCCGGGGCTTTATGGCGGTGGCTATGGAGCGGCGTCTGGGATGGGCGGCATGTCGTCTGGCGTCGAGACGCGGGCGACCGAGGCGAATGTCTACAACTCGCCCGGTTGGAAGCGGCTGCAGGAGCGGGCGAGCGAGCGGCCCATGAGCCAGCCCAAGGAAACCCGCCATCAGGTGATCGATGCGACGGCGGTGTCATCTTATGTGATGGGCGAGCGGGTGTTTCACCAGAAGTTCGGCTATGGCGAGATCATCGGGATCGAAGGCGACAAGCTTGAGATTGCGTTCGATAAGGCGGGCGTGAAGCGCGTGGTGTCGCGGTTCATTTGCGCCGCAGATGATGTTCCGTTCTAGGTGATCCCAATGTGCGCGCTGGCGCGCGCGCAGGTTCATGTCGCAATCCCGCCTTTGGCAGGCTTGCTCCGGTTTGGTCTGCCGTGGGCCATCTTTGCTTGACGGCGTAGAGCGTCGGAAGAAGGCGGGACCAGCGCGGCGTCATCTTGTCCGGAAGGATTGTGCCGAGTTCGGTCAGTGTGATTTTTCCCGACAAATAGGCGCGATAGAGTCGGAAGACGCCCGGGCGCAGGTACGGCGACCAATGGCAGATGCGGTTTTTCGGAGGCTCGATCGGGTAGCCCGCGTCTTTGAGAGCGCTCAGGCTGTCGATGTGATCCAGCTGGAGCGTACGCACGTTGGCGGCGGTGATGCCTTTGTGGCTGATGGTGCGGTCGCCGCGGTAGGCGGGTTTGACGAACACTTCTAGCAGAAGATCGAAGAGATCGTTTTCGCGGCTGGTCACCACGAGGATATCTGTCTTCCGTCCGGCGGGGGAGTTTAGCGCGTCGTAGGTGGTTTTGGTGAATTCGGCGGGGGCGAGAAGGATGGCGCGGGTCAGGGGCTGTGCGTCGGGTTGGCGGAGAGCGGACAGGATGACCCGTGCGCCAAGGGAATGACCGACAGCGTGGATCGGGCGGTCGGGGCATTTGGCTTTAATCCGGGTGATCAGATGCGCCAGCGCGTGTCCGGCGGTTTCTGCATCGCGGTAGACCTGACTTATGTGGCCCCGCGCGGGCCAGCCGAAAGAGATCGCGTGGCCTGCGTTTCGCCGTGTCATGCGCAGGTGTCGTGGCCAGCTGATGATGCGCGGATTGTTTTTGTGCATACGCGGATTGCTGGAGAAGATTGTCTTGTGCGGACAGCCGTGTTTGCTACCGGGCTGGTATTTGAAACCGTGCACCATGATGACCACGGGCTTGCCGGTGTCTTCGGGTTTTGTCAGGCTTCGCAGCAGGGTGCACAAATCGCCTTTGGTCCCGTGCGCGCGGGGGTATGCGTCTTGGGCTGTGATGAACAGGACAGGCATCGTCGACCTCCTTGGCATCTTACGATGCAGGTAGCGTGCCGACATGATGGTTACGTGAAAGCTGCGTGACAGGGCGATGACAGGGTTGACCTGAAAGGGTTTTGAGCTTAGCCGTCTTTCCCGTGGCGATTTGTTACCGGATTGCGGGCCACGTTAAAAATGCCGCTAAAGAGGTCAGACGAGGGAGCCCCTTTCGCTTTGACCGCGATCGGGGTTTTTTTGTGGGTTGGACAGGCCCGAGGAAGGATATGAGATGACGAAGAAGCGCACACGGACCAATCTTGTTCATGGTGGGACACGCCGTAGCCAGTGGGGCGAACTGAGCGAAGCGATCTATCTGACGCAGGGCTTTGCCTATGACAGTGCGGAACAGGCCGAGGGCCGTTTTGCCAACCCGTCGCCTGACGAGTTTGTCTATGCGCGTTACGGCAACCCGACAGTGCGCATGTTCGAGGAACGTATTGCTTTGTTGGAAGGGGCCGAGGATGCCTTTGCCACCGCTTCGGGCATGGCGGCTGTGAATGGCGCGTTGATGTCTGTTCTGAAGGCTGGTGACCGTGTTGTTTCGGCCCGTGCGCTGTTCGGATCTTGTAGCTATATCGTCGAGGAAATCCTGACCCGTTTCGGTGTTGAAATCGAACTGGTGGATGGGGAAGACCTGGGCCAGTGGGAAAAGGCCGTCACGCCCGGCACGACGGCGGTGTTCTTTGAATCCATGTCGAACCCGACGCTGGATATCGTCGATGTCGCGGCTGTGTCCGCGCTGGCCCGCAAGGTTGGTGCGTTGACCATCGTCGACAACGTCTTTTCGACGCCTGTGTTTTCCAACGCGATCGAGCAGGGTGCCGATCTAGTCGTCTATTCCGCGACCAAGCATATCGATGGTCAGGGCCGTGCGCTGGGTGGCGTGATCCTTGGATCGAGCGAGTTGATCCGCAAAAAGGTTGAAACCTACATGAAGCACACCGGCGGCGCGATGAGCCCGTTTACGGCGTGGATCATGTTGAAAGGCCTTGAGACGATTGATCTGCGCGTCCGTGCGCAGGCCGCATCGGCAGAAACCATCGCGAAAGCGCTGGAAGGTCACAAGGCGCTGACCAAGGTGATCTATCCGGGTCTGGCGTCGCATCCGCAGAACGACCTGGCGATGCGCCAGTTGGGGGCCGGTGGCACGATGCTGGCGTTCGAGATCGACGGCGGGAAAGAAGCGACCTTCCGTTTCATGAACGCGCTCGAAGTCATTTTGATCTCGAACAACTTGGGTGATGCCAAGTCGATTGCGACCCATCCGGCGACCACAACGCATTCGCGCCTGACGCCCGAGGCACGTGCACGTCTGAACATTTCTGACGGGCTGATCCGCCTGTCGGTCGGTTTGGAAGATGCCGACGATCTGGTCGAAGATTTGCTGGCCGCTTTGGACGCCGTGTGAAACAAAGTTGTGGATGGGACGTTAAAGTTTCATCCATCAGCCCATCCGCTACGTAGGTAAGGATAGATGGAAATTTCCCAATCCCTGCCTATCTATGGTAGGTGAGTTGCCGAGAGGGCTAATGCATGAACGTGTTCACACCTGAAATCGACCGAAAGCCAAGCCGCGAAGAGGCGGAACAGGCCTTGGCCGTGTTGCGGCAGTGGGCCGGTAAAGCACAGGATGAAGAGATCGTTGATCTCGACCCTGCGGTGCATGCGCTTGTGCCTGATGGCAATGGTGTGGCGTATCCGGCGCTTGATCGCGACTATGATGGCGATTTTACTGTCGATGCGGCCTACAAGGCCAGCCTGCCGGACCTGCAAAATGGTCCGTCTTCTCTGATCCGTGGCGCAAAGCGTGCGATCCAGCATGTGGGCATTTCGAATTTCCGCCTGCCGATCCGTTATCACAGCCGCGACAATGGCGATCTGACGCTGGAAACCAGCGTGACAGGGTCCGTTAGTCTTGATGCCGATAAGAAGGGCATCAATATGTCGCGGATCATGCGCAGCTTCTACAAACACTCGGAAGCGACGTTTTCGTTCGAGGTGATCGAAAAGGCGCTTGAGGATTACAAGACCGATCTCGAAAGTTTTGATGCCCGCATCAACATGCGCCTAAGCTTCCCTGTGCGGGTCGATAGCCTGCGTTCCGGTCTGTCCGGTTTCCAGTATTACGACATCGCGCTGGAACTGGTCGAGATGAACGGCGTGCGCCGCAAGATCATGCACCTTGACTATGTATATTCGTCGACGTGCCCCTGTTCTTTGGAACTGTCCGAGCACGCGCGCCGCACACGTGGCCAACTGGCGACGCCGCATTCGCAGCGGTCGGTTGCGCGTATTTCGGTGGAGTTGAAGGGCGATGATTGCCTGTGGTTCGAAGACCTGATCGACATGTGCCGCGCGGCTGTGCCGACGGAAACGCAGGTGATGGTGAAGCGCGAAGATGAACAGGCCTTTGCCGAATTGAACGCGGCGAACCCGATCTTTGTAGAGGACGCGGCGCGTCTTTTTGCCGAGCAACTGCTTCAGGATGACCGGATCGGTGATTTCCGCGTGGTGGCCAGCCATCAGGAAAGCCTGCACAGCCATGACGCTGTGTCTGTACTGACAGAGGGTGATCTATTCCACTCCGAAAGCCTTGATCCCAAGCTGTTCTCGACGCTGTTCCACGTCGGCTAAGACCCGCCTGACACGTTGCAGCGCTTGACTTAGGCGCTGCGGCGCGGCAACGCTCCGTTCATGTTTGACTTGCGTCCAGTAGCCTATGTGATCGGCCTTTTGGTGTCCTTTCTTGGGGTCACTATGCTTTTCCCGCTGATCGTGGATATCGCCGAAGGGCGTGGCGCGTGGCCGGTGTTTCTGGAAAGCGCAATCATCAGCATTCTGGCGGGCGGGTTGATTGCGCTGTCGTCTGCCAATGGCGTGAAAGAACGGCTCTCGCTGCAACAAACGTTTTTGCTGACCACAGGCGTCTGGGTGGCTTTGCCGATCTTCGGCGCGATCCCCTTTGTGATCGGCGCGACCGAAGCGACAATAGTCGACGCATATTTCGAGGCGATGTCCGGCCTGACCACCACCGGTTCCACCGTGTTCTCGGGGTTGGATGATTTGCCCAAGGGCCTGCTTTTGTGGCGTGGGTTGTTGCAGTGGCTTGGTGGCATCGGGATCATCGTGGTCGCGATGGTCTTCCTGCCTGAACTGCGCGTTGGCGGGATGCAGATTTTCCGGTCCGAAGCCTTTGATACGATGGGTAAAATCCTGCCCCGCGCGACCGAGATTTCGGCATCGATTTCCACCATCTACGTGACAATCACGCTGATCTGCGGGCTGTGCTATCTGGTGACGGGTATGAACGCCTTTGATGCCACGGTGCACGCATTGACCACCGTTTCGACGGGCGGGTTTTCGAACTATGACGCGTCGTTCGGGACGTTTCAGGGGCCTGCGGAATATGTGGCGTCGGTCTTTATGATCCTTGCGGCGCTGCCGTTTGTGCGTTTCGTGCAGATGGCCCGCGGGAACCGGACGGCGATTTTTCATGACAGTCAGGTCCGCGCGTTCCTGACGATTATCGCGGTTCTTGTGGTGGTTACTGTCAGCATTCTGGTCACCGTTTTCCCGCATCATCCCGAGCAGGCGCTGCGCGAAGCCTTGTTCAACATCACGTCGATCATGACGGGCACCGGCTATGCGTCGGTTGATTACATGCAGTGGGGGCCGTTCCTGATTGCGATGTTCTTCTTCATCGGCCTTATCGGCGGCTGCGCGGGATCGACGGCCTGTTCGGTCAAGGTGTTCCGCTATCAATTGCTGGTGGCCTCGATCAAGACGCAGCTGCGTAAGATCAGATCGCCCAACGGCATCTTCACGCCACGCTATGAAGGGCGCCCTGTGTCCGAGGATGTCATGAGTTCGGTCATGAGCTTTTTCATGTTCTTCCTTGTGATCTTGGGGATCTTTGCCATCGCCTTGGGAATGACGGGCTTGGATTTCATCACGTCCATTTCCGGCGCGGCGACCGCGCTGGCCAATATCGGCCCGGGTCTGGGCGATGAAATCGGGCCTGCGGGGAACTTTCAGAACATCAACGATACCGCCAAGTGGCTGCTGATTTTCGCGATGCTCATGGGGCGGCTGGAATTGATGGCTGTGTTGATTTTGTTCACTGTCCGCTTCTGGCGGGGCTGAGACCTTGCCAACGACCTGAAAAGGTAGAAAGACTCGTCGCTAATGACAGAGCCTGCCATCTCTCTGACCGAGTTGTCCGCGACCGACATGTTGCTGACCCTGCGTTTGCGCGGGGCCTGTACAGTTGTGCGGCTGGAAGCGTTGCAGAAGGCGTTGGAACCGCTGCCCAAGGACCGCGATATCGTGCTTGAGGTGTCGGGTGTCGAACGGCTGGATACCGCTGGTGCATGGGCGCTGATCAATCTGGCCAAACGGTTAGAGAAGGCGGGCAAATCGCTGCGCTTTGAGGGCGCGAGCGAGAATTTTCAGAGCCTGATCGAAACCGTTGAAAACGCCTATCCCGAACCGGACGCCGAACCCGAGCACGCCCTGACCATCACCGACCGTCTGGACCTGTTGGGGCGCAAGACGGTGGCTGGCTGGACGTTCTTAAGCGAGCTGATGGCCTTTCTTGGCCTGTTCCTTGCGCGACTATTCCGATCGATCCTGCGCCCGTCTGAATTTCGTCTGACTGCTTTGGTGCATCACTGCGAGGCCGTGGGTGTGCAAGCAGTGCCGATTGTGTCGCTGATGGCGTTTCTGATTGGCGTTGTTCTGGCCTTTCAGGGATCGACCCAGTTGCAGCAATTCGGAGCCGAGGTGTTTGTCGTCGATCTGATCGCGATCTCGATCCTGCGGGAACTGGGCATTTTGCTGACCGCGATTATCGTGGCGGGCCGGACCGCATCGGCCTTCACGGCGGCTATTGGGTCGATGAAGATGCGGGAAGAGATCGACGCGATGGAAACCCTGTCGCTTGATCCTGCGATGATGTTGTTCGTGCCGCGCATTCTGGCGCTTTTGTTGATGCTGCCGATCCTTGGGTTGATTGCCGATGTGATGGGGCTGTTGGGCGGTGCGCTTATGGCGTGGGCGGATTTGGGCATTTCGCCTGCGATGTTCATGACACGACTGGTCGAAGGGACTGACGTGAAACACGCCATTGTCGGCCTGATCAAAGCGCCGTTCTTTGCGGTGACGATTGGCGTTGTTGGCTGTCACGCGGGCATGAAGGTGAAATCCAACGCGGAATCGCTGGGTCGCCAGACCTCGGCCGCGGTTGTGACAGCGATCTTTGCGGTGATTGTCATCGATGCAATGTTCTCGATCTTCTTTGCCGAGATGGGGTACTAAGCCATGTCGGAACACGCAGAAAAAGCCCCCGTCATCCGCCTGCGCGGCATCCGGAACCAGTTTGGCACGCAGGTCGTTCACCACGATCTGGATCTGGATATCTACCGTGGCGAAATCGTTGGTATCGTTGGCGGGTCAGGCACGGGTAAATCTGTGCTGCTGCGCACCATCGTCGGGCTGCAAACACCCCGCGCAGGCGAAATCGAGGTGCTGGGCGTTGATCTGAACAAGGCCAGCGAAGAAGAGCACAACGCGGTTGAGCGCCGCTGGGGCGTGATGTTTCAGGATGGGGCGCTGTTTTCATCGCTGACCGTTCGGGAAAACGTCGAAGTGCCGATGAAACAGATCGAAGGGCTGGATGCGAAAACGCGCGCTGCGCTGGCCGATCTGAAGATCGCGCTGGTGGGTCTGCCTTATCTGGCGGGCGACAAATATCCATCAGAACTGTCGGGGGGGATGCGCAAACGCGCCGGTCTGGCCCGCGCGCTGGCGCTTGATCCCGATATCGTATTTTTGGACGAACCCACCGCCGGTCTGGACCCGATCGGCGCATCCGAGTTCGACCAATTGATCCGTAAACTGAGCCGGTCTTTGGGGTTGACCGTCTTTCTTGTGACGCACGACCTTGATACGTTGCACGCAACCTGTGACAGGATTGCGGTGCTTGCGGAAAAGAAGGTGCTGGTGACAGGCACGATGCAAGAGATGTTGAAGGTCGATCACCCTTGGGTGCACAGTTATTTTCACGGTCCGCGGGCGCGTGCGGCGCTTGAGACGGCCGAAAAGGAATAAGGCAGGGCATGGAAACCAAAGGAAATTACGTTCTGATCGGGGCCTTTACCCTTGCCGGTGTGGTGGGGATTTTGGGCTTTCTGATGTGGTTCGCGCGTGTGAACCTTGACCAGAGCTATGCCTACTACGACGTGAAGTTTTCGTCGGTGTCCGGCCTGTCGAATGCCTCTGACGTGCGTTTTGCGGGTCTGCCGGTGGGGCAGGTTGTCAGTGTGAAACTGTCGCCGGATCGTGACGGCACCATCGTTGTCCGCCTTGAGGTCGACAGCGAAACGCCGGTGCGCGCCGACAGTGAAGCCACGATTGAAAGTCAGGGTGTGACGGGCGTGGCCTATGTGGGCATCAGTGCCGGTGATCCGTCGTCTGAATTGTTGGACGGGGTGAACGATATTCCAACCATTCCTGCGGGCCGGTCCATTCTGCAAAGCCTGTCCGAGGATGCGCCGGAACTGGTGGAAACCGCTCTGGACACGATGAAAGAATTGAACGCGCTGCTGAGCGCGGAAAACCGTCAACGTGTCGACAACATCCTGATCAACGTCGAAGAAGCATCGGAAAGCTTTTCGACCGTTCTGGACAGTTTTTCTTCGGTAACCGATCAGATTTCCGGATTTGCGGATCAGATCGACCGCTTCAACACCACGCTTGAGGGGCTTAGTGAAGACCTGTCCGTGGTTCTGAAAACCGCCGACACAACGCTGGTGACCGTGAATGATCTGGCGAAAGACGGTCAGACTCTGATCCAGACGGGGCAGGGCACGCTGACGGCGGCGACCGAAAGCATCGATTCAGCCACCGGGTATCTGTCGAACGACCTGCCTGCGCTGACCATCGAACTGCAGGGCGCGATTGCCGATCTGCGACGCGAAATGCTGGTCGTCGTGGAAGAGGCACGTACCACCATGGCGACGTTTGATAGTGCAGGATCGGCGGCGCTCGCACGCTTTGACGAAGCCGGACCGCTGATTGGGGAAACCCGCGCGCTGATCGCGTCGCTGGAAACCGCAACCGCCGAGATCGAAGAGGCGGCCACTAATTTTGATGATCTGATGATGATCGATGGTGCCGCACTGATTGACGAAAGCCGCGTCGCGATTGCCAGCGTGCAAACTGCAGTGGATGAAATCAACAAAGTTGCGCAAACCGATCTGCCCGCCATCGTGGCCGACATCCGCGAGGCGACGGCCACGGCATCCGGTGTCGTGCAGTCTGTCGGCGAAAACCTGAACGCCGCATCGGGCGATGTGGCGGCTTTGACCGACGATGCGCAGGCCGCGCTTGAAATGGTGACCGAGACCTTCTCGAACGCGAATGACACGCTGACCGAGGTGAACGTCGCGCTAGAAGTTGGCCAGCGCACCTTGGTTGCTGCGGAAAAGACATTTGAAGGCGCGGATCGTGTCCTGAACGAAGACATCGGCCAGATCACCGCCGATCTGCGCGAGGCGATCAACACATTCAATGCCGCGGTCGCCGATGTCTCAGCGGACCTGCCCGAGGTGACCGAAGACTTGCGCGGTGCAGCCCGCAGCGCCGAGGCGACGTTTATTGAACTGCAAACCATCGCCCGCCGCGCAGGCACCCCCATTGCCACGTTCGCCGCCGATGGCCTGCCGCAGTACACGGCGCTGGCCGATGAAACGCGGCGCCTGATCCGGAATCTGGAAAAGCTGACCAAACAAATTTCCCGCGATCCGGCGCGGTTCCTGCTTGACCGCGATACACCTGAATTCAGACGATAGGGATCTGATATGTTTCGACTGCCTTTGATTGCTTTGTTGGTGTCTGCCTCCCTGTCGGGCTGTTCTGCGATTTCCGCCTTTACCGAGGCGACCGAAGTGTTGGACGTCTACGAATTGCGCGCACCGGAGGATATCGGGCCGCTGGGTCGGAGCCTGCCTTATGACGTGACGGTGGAACTGCCGACAACCACGGGGGCCCTGGACACCGACAGGATGATGATCAAACCGGGCGCGCTGTCGGCACAGTATCTGCCAAGCGCACGTTGGGGTGAAACGGTGCCCGTCATGGTCCAAAGCCTGATCCTGCGGTCGCTGCAACAGACCGAAGCGCTGCGCTATGTGGGGCGTGAACCGCTGGGGCTGTCGGGTGATGTTGCCGTTGTGACGGATGTGATTGATTTCCAAGCGGAAACCGCGCCTGATGCCGATACGGCCGAGGTCAAACTGCGTCTGTCGGTTCAGTTGGTACGGGAACAGGATATCCGCATTCTAGCCAGCCGTACGTTCACGGCGACGGCACCATCTGCGAGCTTGGATAATGCAGACGTCGTCGCGGCGTTTGACGCGGCCTCGGACAGCATGATGCGGGATATCACCGATTGGATCGTAGGCGGCCTGCGCTGATCCGGCGCGGGTTCGGAAACAATCGGTGGAATGTTTCCGAATTGGTCACAATCTTTCCCATTTTAATCAAAATCCTGCCGAATTGAATTTGTACATCTTGCCTAACGAATAACTAAGGCGTTGGGCTTTCGTAGGGTTCCTTTGATCTGTCAAAGGCTTGCGTGGGTGCTTCGCCAACGAGGCACCAGATGTTTTACGAACACAAACCGTCGCTTGAAAATGCCAAACCCGTCGCGCCGCGCCGTCTTCAGGTGACGATGGCGATCACGTTGGACGCATTTGAAAACCTGCGGTCTGGCTGGAAAACTCTGGAAACCATCGATCCGAACGCCACGGTATTTCTAAGCTGGTCATGGATGCGCCGGATCATGCGGGACAACCCCGATGCGTGGCGTGTGCTTGTTGTCAGCGATCTGGCGCAAAACGGTCAGGTCGTTGGTCTGTTGCCTGTTGGCCTAAAAAAGGGCGAAGCCTTTGGTGCCAGCGGTTTGCTGGGGGCTGAATACGGCGCGCTGCTGTGCCATCCGGATTATGAAGCGGCGGTGTTGCCGCTTCTGGCCAAAGCGGTTCAGACGCTGGATTGGACAACACTGCGCGTCTCCGGAAACGGTGCGCAGGGCCGTATGCGCAAGTTCATGGCAGGCTTTTCGTCGAACGCATTCCGCACCGCCAGCCTTCAGAAAGACAGCGTGCAGATCGTTCTGCCAGATAGCGCCGAGGCCTATTTGAAGGACCTTGAAGACGCATCGGTCGCCGAACACCTCGTTGCGATGCGCAAGCGCCGCGCGTGGCGGTCCTATGTGTCCGAGCCCGAAGATGTGGCCACGGATCTGGATTTCTTGATGGACATGATGCTGGCAGAGGGCGCCACGGAACAGGCGCTGGTTGCGATGCGGGCGCTGTTGGTCAACGCACAGCATTCCGACGCCTTGTTTCTTGTCACCCTGCGGGATGCAGACGGCCCGATTGGCGTTCTGGCGCACATTCTGGACCATGATCTGGACCGTGTGCACGTTGTGGGCTTTGCCGCTGCACAGGGTGTCGATCGCACTGATGTCCGCGCCAAGCTGCACCTGGACTGCGTTTCTTGGGCGATCCGCCATGGGTTTGCGGTCTATGATATGGGGCAGGATGCTGATGCTGCGCGCTATGCCAACAGCATGCTGAACACATCCGGCGCACAAATCGTGCGCCGTGCCTGATCGCTAGCGCTTTGCCATCAGGCGGGCCATATCGATCATCCGCGCGGAAAAACCCCATTCGTTGTCATACCAACCGAAGATGCGGATTTGCTGGCCGCCGTTGCTGACGATGGTCTCGGGCACAGCGATCACAAGGCTTTCCGGCCGCGCGCGCAGATCTGTTGAGACTGTGGCATCTTCGGTCAGGCCGATCACCGGGTTTTGTGCGGCCAACTGGCGGACGTAATCCTGCCCGTCGCCCTGAGCCGACGTTTCCAGCTGCAAGACCGCATCAATCGCCGATACCGAGATCACGGGCACACGCACCGCGGATCCGGTCACACGACCGGCCAGATCGGGCAAAACATCGTCAATCAGTTTTGTCGCACTTGTGGTGGTCGGCACCATAGACACAGCACCTGCACGGCTACGCGCAAAATCCCCACGGGGGGCATCAACCATCGGCTGGCTGCCGGTGTAGCAATGGATCGTGGTCATATGCCCGCGGGCGATGCCCAGCGTTTCATGCACCGACCGCAACAAAGGGGCGAGGGCGTTGGTGGTACACGACGCGTTCGAAACGATACGCGCGTCGCCCATCCGGCCTTCATTTGCCCCCAGAACCAATGTTTCTTCGGCTTCCGTGCAGGGCCCGGAAATCAGAACATTCCGCGCGCCGGCACTCAGACCTTTCGCGGCATGATCCCGCGTTTTGATGGTGCCCGTGCAATCCATCACCACATCGACGCCCTCCAAATCCAACGCACCAAGGTCGCCTTCGCGGGTCAGCGGGATGGCACGGTCGCCAATCAATAGGTTCGTGCCGTCGTGGCGGACATCCTCGGGGTAGGGGCCGAACACACTGTCGTATTTAAAGAGATAGGCGCAGCTTTCGATCGTTGCGATATCGTTGATCAGCGCGATTTTGATATCGGTGTGATCCGACAGAAGCTGGCGCAATACCGTGCGGCCGATCCGTCCGAACCCGTTGATTGCAATGCGCATAAAACGATTCCCTTCGCATGTCTTAAGGCGGAGAGTTTCGCAGATATCAGACGGACGCAACCGGGACCAGTGACGCAGCTAGGGGCTTTGCCCCCTTGGCCTTCGGCCAATTCCCCCAAGGTATTTGGGGACAGAAAATAGCAGGAGAGTTCGGGTATTTTCTGTCGGGAAATACCTCCGCCGGAGGAAAAATCGAGGTCCCAGCCGTTAGGCTGGGGCCGAGATATAAAGCGCGGGCGTTAGCCCGCTCAATCAGGCAACGTTTTCCAGACCGGACTGCGGTGTGACGCCCAGTGCATAGCACACATCACGGGTCAGTTCTGGGCGGTTCAGCGTGTAGAAGTGCAGTTGTTCAACGCCGCCATCCAGCAGGTCCGAACAGAGTTCGGTGCAGATGGTTGTCGCCAGCAGATCCTGACGGCCATCCCGTTCCGCGGCTTCGAACGCGTCAATCACCCATGCGGGGATTTTTGTGCCGCAAGCTTCGGCAAAGCGACGCGCGCCTTTCCAGTTTTCGATGGGCAGGATACCCGGCACGATCGGCTTGTCGATGCCGGCCTTTTCACAGGCGTCGCGAAAGCGGAAGAAGGTTTCAGCTTCGAAGAAGAACTGTGTCAGGGCCTCATCCGCGCCTGCGTCGAACTTGCGTTTCAGGTATTCCACGTCCGCTGTGGCCGAGGATGCCTCGGGGTGTTTGTCGGGGTAGGCGCCGACGCGGATGGTGAAGTTGCCTTCGTCTTTCAGGGCTTCGATCAACTCGCAGGAATTCTGAAAGCCGCCTTCGGTCGGGACAAAGCCGTTCGAACCTTTGGGCGGGTCGCCACGCAGGGCGACGATGTCTGTGACGCCGGCTTTGGCGAAGTCGCGGGCGATGGTCAGGGTTTCTTCGCGGGTCGCGTCAACGCATGTCAGGTGCGCTGCGGTGCGCAGGCCGGAATGCTTGTGAATGGTGGCAACAGCGTCGCGTGTCAGTTCGCGTGTCGTGCCGCCAGCACCGTATGTGACGGAAACAAATCGGGGGCCCAGCGGGGCCAGTGTCTGTACGGTATCCCACAGGCGGAAAGACGCTTCGAGCGACTTGGGCGGGAAGAATTCGAGCGAAATCTCGGGGCGGTTCATTGTTTTATCCTTGCTCAGGTTTGAGCCCTTGTCGCACATTCTGGAATGTGAGACAAACTCATAAATCTCAACAACAACATGAGCCGGATTCCAGAATGCATATCGAGTTTCGTCATCTTCGCACGATCAAAGCGATCCATGAAACCGGCGGTTTGGCCCGTGCTGCCGATCAGTTGAATATCACGCAGTCTGCATTGTCTCATCAGATCAAAGGGTTAGAGGATCAGGCGGGTGTCGAGCTTTTCGTGCGGCGCTCCAAGCCAATGCGGCTGTCGCCAGCTGGCTTGCGTTTATTGAGGTTGGCTCAACAAGTTCTGCCGCAGGTCGAGGCGTTGCAGGCCGAGTTTGACGGGCTTCGGAAGGGCTCATCTGGCCGGATGCATATCGCGATTGAGTGTCACGCCTGTTTCGAGTGGCTCTTTCCTGTGTTGGAGGCCTTCCGTAAGGATTGGCCGGATGTGGATGTTGATATCCGTCCGGGCCTTGCCTTTGACGCCTTGCCTGCGCTTCTGAAAGAAGAGGTCGATCTGGTGGTGTCGTCGGATCCGGAAACGATCCCCGATGTGACATTTACCGAGCTGTTCGACTATAACGCCGTGTTTGTCGCCGCAGCGAACCATCCGCTGGCGCAGAAAGAGTATATTGATGCGGACGATTTCCGTGGTCAGACGCTGATCACCTATCCGGTCGAACGCACGCGCCTGGATGTGTTTTCCCAGCTTTTGATTCCGGCCAAAGTTGAACCCGCCGCAGTCCGGCAGGTGGAACTGACAGCTGTGATCCTGTTGCTGGTTGCCTCCAATCGCGGTGTCGCGGTGCTGCCGGATTGGGTTGTGCGCGAGGTCAAATATAACTCGGATTACGTCACGCGGCCTTTGACCAAAGACGGCATCACACGGCGCCTTTATGCGGCGACGCGGTCGGATGATGTGGATAAGAAATATGTGCAGGATTTAATCAGCTTTGCGAAACGCGAAGCTGTTAAATTGCAATCAGCCTGAGGCACGCCAGAGATGCCTCAAGCTTAATCGATGCTCAGGCGGTCCGCTGGTGTGCGGCCTGTTCAGAGCAGTTGAAGGTCAGATGCCATTTCGCGGCCGTCACGGCCTTCGCGAAGTTCGTAGCTGATCTTCTGGTTATCCGCGAGGCCGGTCAGCCCCGAGCGTTCTACCGCTGAAATATGAACAAATACGTCTTTCCCGCCATCTTCGGGTGCAATAAAGCCGTAGCCTTTTGTAGTGTTGAACCACTTCACGGTGCCATTCGGCATGTCCCGTGTCTCCTTCTGTCTTACGTTCTTCCGGCAAGCCGGTCTTGACGTAACGGTCGGGCCACAGGAAGAAGTCGACGAAGCCAACCTGATCGGGTCTGAGAAACGACAGTTACCTCTCGACTGTCGCACGGGTCTGATAAAAATCAAGAAAAACCGCGAATGCGTTCACGAACGGCGTGATATCGCGATTGGGAATGAAAGATACGACTATGGTCCTATACGGTTTGAAAAACTGCGACACGTGCCGCAAGGCATTGAAAGCGTTGGGGGAAGTTGAATTTGTCGACGTTCGCGCCGATGGCGTGTCCGAGGATGTGTTGAAAGCGGCTTTTGACGAATTTGGTGAAAAACTGATCAATACACGGTCCACAACCTGGCGCGGTTTGGACGAAGAAGAACGTAAAAAAGAGCCGATTTCGCTGTTGAAAGCGAATCCCACCCTGATGAAACGGCCCCTGATCGTTGCCGACGGGGCCATGTATTTGGGCTGGGATAAGGCCGTTCAGGCCGCGCTTCTGGACTAGGTTCCGGCGGCCTGTGCGGGGGCGTTTGGCGCAGCCATTGGGCTGCGTTTAGCGATGAATTGATCCACCGACAGCGCACCTGCGCCTTTGACGGCGATGATGACAAAGGTCAGCATCCAGAATGCCCGTTGGTCCAGGATCGCGCTGTCCGGTGCACGGTCGAACCATGCGCCGAGTGTCTCTGCGTGGGCGATACCGCCGTGGCCGTATAGGTCGGTCAGGCTTTGGACGGTGACAAATCCGATCATGCCCAGGGCGGCGGGGCGGGCCAATAGCCCGATGACCAGCAGGGGTGGCAGGATGAATTCGGCGTAGGTGCCCGCCATCACGACCAGCCAGTGAAACACGCTGAGTTGGCTGGCGTCATATCCGGCGGCTTCCAGTTGTTTCGGGAATATCTGGGCGTAGGCCCCGACAGAGGGGCTGAAGAACCCGCCGATCCCGTCACCCAGTTTGGTTTTGGCCGAGGCCCAGAAATATCCCAAAAGCGTGGCGGCAAATACAAAGCGTGCCAGCAGGGGCAGAATTTGGTCGTTTCGGTCGGTCGGAGCGAACAGCAGTTTGTGCAGCATGGTGCGGCCTCTCTGGGTCAAACGGTGATACGGGCAATGGCGCCTTCGGTGAAAAGCAGGGTCAGGATCGCGCCGACGTCGGTGTCGGGTGCGTTTTCGATGGCTTGGGACAGGGTTTTGCCTGCTCCGAGCGCGCGAATGAATTTGGCGGCGTTTTCGGGCAGAAGGTGCGGTTTCGGATCGAACTCTTTGCGGAGGATCAGGATATCTTGCGCCGCTGCCTGTGGTTGGGGCGCGCTCGGGTCCAGTGCAAAGGTGTAGATGTCGTGGATTGGCCAGACGGACTGCAACAGGATCGCAGAGGGGGCGAGCGACAGTTTTGCGTCGTCGATCTGTTCGGGGGCCAAGGAATGCAGCGCCGAGAAGGGCTGCGGATCGTGATTGGCTGCGTGGTATGAGGTGCGCAGCCCGTATTCCAGCGCGGCGATTTCCGGCAGATAGGGAAGATGGGCCAGTGCCTGAGTTTGGGCCAGAAACTGCGCAAAATCCGCACCGTAAAGCATCATCAACGGCGATTGCGGCGGGTTTGCACGGGCGTA
Organism: Thalassococcus sp.; assembly: GCF_982780845.1. Classification (NCBI taxonomy): domain Bacteria; kingdom Pseudomonadati; phylum Pseudomonadota; class Alphaproteobacteria; order Rhodobacterales; family Roseobacteraceae; genus Thalassococcus; species Thalassococcus sp. Next base: position 33,153 of record NZ_CEYADA010000012.1, on the reverse strand, counting down.
GTGGGTGGCCAGAGCCCGAAAGTTCTGGTCACCCAACAACGAGTGGATCGCCGGAAAACCGGTTTGGAGTGCGTCCACGAGTGAAACAGTGACGTTGTTGCGATACACGCCATAGCGTTTGGGCGACGGCACGCCATGGGCGTTGGTCAGCCCGTCAGGCATCGGCGTATCGGGGCTCAAAAGCCCCGCGCGGAAATCGGATTGCGTGGTCATACCAGCACCCGTGTCAGGGCTTGTGCGGCGCGGTCGGCCTCGGCGGCCAGAACGGGCCAGTCGGGAACGTCGGTGTCCCATTCCACCAGCAGCGGGCGGGGGCCGGAGTGGGCCAACGTGATATCCAGAAGCGCCCAGACCGGATCGGCGATTTCGCGGCCGTGGCTGTCGATCAACAGCGGCTTGCCGTGATCGTCTTCGTCCTCATCATGGCCGCCAAGATGGATTTCGCCGACCTCTTCCAACGGGAAGGCCGCGATGTAATCTTGGGGTGAAAACTCTAGGTTGGTAGCGGACACAAACACGTTGTTCACATCCAGCAGCAGGCCACAGCCCGTGCGTTTGGCGACTTCGCGCAGAAAGTCGGGTTCGGACCAAGTGCTTTCGGAAAAGGCCAGATAGCTGGAGGGATTTTCCAGCAGCATCTTGCGGCCCAATGTGGTCTGCACCTGATCGATGTGATCGCAGATGCGCGACAGACTGGCGTTGGTGTAGGGCAGCGGCAGCAGATCGTTCAGGTAATCGGCGCCGTGGCTGGACCATGCCAGATGTTCGGAAAAGCTGGCGGGGTTGATCCGGTCGCAAAGCGTTTTCAGGCGGGCCAGATGTTCGGCATCCAGCGGGCCTTCGCCGCCAATAGACAGGCCCACACCGTGGACCGATATCGGAAAGCGGCTGGCCAGAGCATCAAGCTGTGCCAAGGGGCGGCCACCTTGGCCCATGTAGTTTTCCGCATGGATTTCGAACCAGCGCGTTCTGCCCGCGTCCTGCATGATGTCGGCAAAATGCTGGGGTTTATAGCCAAGGCCGGGGGCCAGCGGCAGGGAACACATGGTTGTATCGAACATCGTCTTGTCCTGCGGGAAAAAAGGAGCGTGGGGCAGGAAGGCCACCCCACGCCGCGTGGCTTACGAAGTCGGCAGATCGCGATCGAGCGCTTCGAGCGAACCCATGCGCGCCTTGCCGTCTGCCATCGCAGGCAGTTCGATCGAGGTGCAGGTGCCCGCGTCAACCAGCGTGAAGGCGTTGCCCTGATAGTCGACTTTGGACGTGCCGGCGCAGGTTGTGCCCGGGCCTGCGGCGCAGTCGTTTTCGCCCGCGAGGGAAACGCCGTAGCATTTCTCTTTTTCCATGGCGTGTGCGCTTGTTGTTGCGGCTGTCATGGATGCGGCGACTGCACCAATCAGTGCAACTGTTTTGAGTGTTTTGGACATTTCGGTTTCCCCTGTCTGATGACATGTTTCAAAAAATCCGGAACGGGATCGGTTCCGACGCCATCAGGGTGCCGCGAGAAGCGGGAGCAGGCCATTCACAGGCCCGTGGGTCACGATCTGCTTATCTCTTGTTATGGTTGTGTGATGGATTGCAGGTGCAGCAAGGCTATGTTTTTCGGGCCGAAATAAAAAAGGCCCCGCGTGATGCAGGGCCTTTTTGTAAGATTTCGCAACCTTCCAGTGGTGGAATGTTACAGAAGATCGGGCGCTTTCGCGGCCTTGGCCAGCTCGTCCGTAATTTCCGTGAGCGATGTTACAGAGGTTTTGTTTTCGCCCAGACGGCGCACGGTGACGGTGCGCTCTTCGACTTCGCGGTGACCGACGGCCAGAATGACCGGAACTTTACCGACCGAATGTTCGCGGACCTTATAGTTGATCTTCTCGTTGCGAATGTCGGCCTCGGCGCGGATGCCTGCTTTGCGCAGGATATCGACGACCTCGGTCACGTAGTCATTCGCTTCGCCAGTGATCGAAGCCACGACGACCTGACGCGGGGCGAGCCAGAACGGAAGCTTGCCTGCGTGTTCTTCGATCAGGATGCCGATAAAGCGTTCGAATGATCCCAGAACCGCGCGGTGCAGCATGACGGGGCGGTGCTTCGACCCGTCCGCGCCCACATAGGTCGCGTCCAGACGTTCGGGCAGAACAAAGTCCACCTGAAGCGTACCGCACTGCCAGTCACGGCCGATGGCGTCGGTCAGAACGAATTCCAGTTTGGGGCCGTAGAAAGCCCCTTCACCGGGGTTCAGCTCGAACTCGCAACCTGCGGCCTGCGTCGCGGCTTTGAGGGCGGATTCGGATTTGTCCCAGACTTCGTCGGACCCGGCGCGTGTTTCTGGGCGGTCAGAGAACTTGACCTTGAAGCTTTCAAATCCGAGGTCTTTGTAGATGCCTGACAAGAAGTCGATAAACCGTTTGGTTTCATCTTCGATCTGATCCTCGCTGCAGAAGATGTGCGCGTCATCTTGGGTAAACCCGCGAACGCGCATGATGCCATGCAATGCGCCCGAAGGTTCGTACCGGTTGCACGACCCGAATTCGGCCATGCGCAGCGGAAGATCGCGGTAGGATTTCAGGCCTTGGTTAAAGATCTGGACGTGGCAGGGACAGTTCATCGGCTTAAGCGCGTTGACGGCCTTTTCACGGGCATGTTCTTCGTCCACTTCGACGATGAACATGTTCTCCTGATACTTCTCCCAGTGACCGGAAGCTTCCCACAGTTTGCGGTCAACGACCTGCGGTGTGTTCACCTCGACATAGCCGCCGGCGCGCTGGGCGCGGCGCATGTAGTCTTGCAGTGTGGTGTAGACGGTCCAGCCGTTCGGGTGCCAGAACACCTGACCGGGGGCCTCTTCCTGCATGTGGAACAGGTCCATTTCGCGGCCCAGTTTACGGTGGTCGCGTTTGGCGGCCTCTTCCAGCATCAGAAGGTAGGCTTTGAGGTCGTTGCGGTTCTGGAAGGGAACGCCGTAGATACGCTGAAGCATCTCGCGGTTGCTGTCGCCGCGCCAGTAGGCGCCGGCCACGGACATCAGTTTGAACGCATCACCGGGCACCTGACCTGTGTGCTGCAGGTGCGGGCCGCGGCACAGATCCTGCCAGTCGCCATGCCAGTACATGCGGATCGGCTGACCATCATCAGGGATCGCGTTGACCAGTTCGACCTTATAGTTTTCGCCGGTCTTTTCGTAATGCGCGATGGCATCGGCACGCGACCAGACCTCGGTCCGGACTTCGTCGCGGGCGTTGATGATGTCTTTCATCTTCTTTTCAATCGCGCCGAGGTCTTCGGGCGTGAAGGGCTCTTTGCGGTCAAAGTCATAGTACCAGCCGTTGTCGATAACGGGGCCGATGGTGACTTTGACGTCGGGCCAGAGCTCTTGCACCGCGCGGGCCATGATGTGCGCCAGATCGTGGCGGATCAGTTCAAGCGCTTGGGGCGCGTCCTGCATGGTGTGGATCGCGATGTCCGCGTCGGCGTCGATCGGCCACTGCAGATCCCAGTGCTGGCCGTTGATGGTGGCCGAGATCGCTTTTTTGGACAGGGATTTGGAAATGGAGGCCGCGACTTCGGCAGGGGTGATGCCTGCGTCGAATTCACGTGCGTTGCCATCGGGGAAAGTCAGGGAAATCTGGGCCATTGGCCGTGCTCCTCGTCGGTTTGGCGCCCACAGAACGCCCGGTTGCGGGTGAATGTTTGAGGCACATGTGACGGGCCAAAGCCGATAGGTCAAGATAGGTTGTTGTGCGCGATATGTGTTCGCGTTATGTTCTTTCGGGTCATTTGATGCATTTTTCGATGTGGGGCACATTTCATGAGACGGTTTGACGATATTCTGGCCATCGCGGCAGAACGGAAGGGCAGCTTTGGCGCGGTGCTGGAGGATATTCCCGTTCCCAAAACGCCCGAGGAGCTTGCCGCTATTCCAGATGATCGCTGGCTGTCGACCATGGCCTTCGGGATTTTTCCTGCCGGGATGAGCTGGAAGGTCGTCGAACGCAAATGGCCCGATATCGAAGAGGCGTTTCACGGCTTTGACGTGGCGCGCGTCGCGGGCATGTCCGAGGCGTGGTTTGACGAGTTGATCGCCGACACGCGTATCATTCGCAGCCCACCCAAGGTGCGGGCGATCCGCGACAACGCGGTGATGATCCAGCAGGTCGCGGGGGAATACGGCAGTTTCGGCAAAATGATCGCCGATTGGCCGTCTGACGATTTCGCCGGATTGTTGCAGTGGATCAAGGCAAACGGATCACGTCTGGGTGGCGCGACAGGGGCCTATGTGATCCGCCGCATGGGCAAAGACGGGTTTGTGCCCACACAGGATGTGGTCAAGCGGCTGGTGGCGGAGGGCGTCATCGATAAAGCGCCATCATCGAAAAAGGCATGGGCGGCTGTGCAGGACGCGTTCAACACTTGGGCGAAAGAGTCCGGTCGCTCCCTGACCGAGATCAGCCGCGTTCTGGCGCAAAGCGTCGATTAGGCGGAACCATGCGCGCCCGTCCGGTGTTTGTCTGCGACAGCAGACGATGCGGGACGGGATATGAACGATACGACGACCGAAAAACTATACGACGCGGTGACCAGCGGTACGTCCGAGCCTGACGCGACAGAGGCGCGGAACGGTTTGCGGCATATGGTGTCGCTGAGCATGACCAAGGTTGCCGATGGTGTGCTGAGCCCCAAGCTGGTGCTGGCGTGGATATTGAACAGCCTCGGGTCGCCATCTGCTCTGGTCGGCCTGCTTGTTCCGATCCGTGAGGCAGGCGCGTTGCTGCCGCAGATTTTGATGGCGGGCCGCTTGGCGCGGATGAAGTATCGCAAATGGTTCTGGATTGGCGGATCGCTGGGGCAGGGCCTGTCGGCTGCGGGCATCGCGGCCTCGGCTCTGTTGTTGGAAGGCACCGCTGCCGGTCTGGCGATCTGTGGATTTCTGGCGGTTCTGGCGCTATCGCGGGCGGCTTGTTCTGTCAGTTACAAGGATATTCTGGGCAAAACCGTTGCTGAAAGCCGCCGAGGAACAGTGACAGGTGTTGCTGGCACGGTGGCTTCGGGGGCCGTTGTTATCTTTGCGCTGTTGCTGTTGGTCGGCGCGTTGCAGGACGTGACCATTCTGGCGTCGGCCCTGTTGGTGGCCTCGGTCCTCTGGATCATTGCCGCGCTGCTGTTTTCCCGGATGGAGGAAGAGGCGTCAGAGCCGAATGGTGCGCCCTCAATCGACTTGTCGCCTTTGCGGGATGATGCGCAGTTCCGCCGTTTTATCATGGTGCGCGGGGCGCTGACGGCGACGGCGCTCGCGCCACCGTATCTGGTGCTATTGGGTGGTGACGAATTTGCGCTGGGCGCTTTGGGCGGCTTGCTGTTGGCGTCGTCAGCTGCGTCGTTTGTCAGTTCGTACATCTGGGGGCGTCTGGCCGATGTATCGTCGCGCAAGGTGTTGATGCTGGCGGGTGTGGCAGGGGCTGGGGCTATGCTGGCGGCTGTGGCGGCGTCCTGGGCTGGTGTCACCAGCATTGTCTGGGTATTGCCCGTGATCTTGTTCGGATTGCAGATCGCCTACAACGGCGTGCGTCAGGGGCGGTCGACCTATCTGGTGGATATGGCGCCGGAAGATAGCCGGTCCTCTTATGCGGCTGTGGCGAACACGCTTATCGGTACGCTGTTGCTGGTGGCCGGTGCGTTCGGCGGGGCGCTGTCGTTCCTGTCTGCGGAAGCGGCCTTGATCGGGTTTGCTGGCCTGTCGGTTTTGGGTTCGCTTCTGGCGGTTGGACTGGATGAGGTCGAAGACGGATAACGCCGCTCTGGTAATCTGCCGCTCGGGCCGTCATTCTGCGCCCAAGTGAAGGAGGCGTTATGAGCGACGTTGCATATCTGGATGGCCCGAAGGGTCGCAAACTGGCCTATGTGAAAACCGAAGGTAAGGGGCCCTGTGTGGTGTTCCTGTCCGGTTTCATGTCGGACATGGAAGGCACAAAGGCAGTGCATCTGGAGGCATGGGCCAAAGTCCAAGGGCGCGCGTTCTTGCGGTTCGATTATTCCGGCCATGGTGTGTCGGGCGAACAGTTTGTCGATGGTTGCATCGGCGATTGGGCGGAAGACGCCTGCGCTGTGATCAAGGCGGCGGTCGACGGGCCGGTTGTATTGGTTGGCTCGTCTATGGGGGGCTGGATTTCCTGTCTGGTGACCAAGGCAATGCCAGATCGTATCGCGGGGTTCGTCGGCATCGCCGCCGCTCCTGATTTCACCGAGGACGGTTTCTGGGCGTCGTTCAATGAAGCCACACGCGATAAACTGATGACGGAAGGGCAGGTCAGTCTGCCGTCGGATTACGTGGACAGCTACATCATCACCAAGCGTTTGATCGAGGATGGGCGCGACCAGTTGGTTCTGCGTGATCCTCTGCCGATGTCTTGGCCTGTGCGTCTTTTACAAGGAACCGAAGACGCGAGCGTCAGCCGCGAAACGGCGTTGCGTCTGTTGGATCATATCGACGGAGCGGATGTGCGTCTGACCTTGGTAAAAGGGGCGGATCACCGGTTTTCCGAGCCCGAGTGCCTGAGCATGATCGAAGAGGCGGTGCTGGATATTGTCTGACAGATTTGATCCAGCCGCGCTGGCAGACGGCGTTGATGCCTATCTGGCGACCTCGGAGGCGCAGGTCGCAGGGCTGGACGCACGCGTGGCCAAGCGCGTGCTCTGGTCAGGCGCGCCTGAGGATCAAACGGATTGGGCGGTTGTCTATCTGCACGGCTTTTCCGCCACGTCCGAAGAAATCCGCCCCGTGCCCGACAAGGTGGCCGAGGCGCTTGGCGCCAACCTGTATTTCGCACGGTTCACGGGCCATGGTCTGGATGGCGATGCGTTGGGGCAGGCGAGCCTTGATCGCTGGCTGCAGGACATGGATGAAGCGCTGGCCATCGGGCGCGCGATAGGTCGCCGCGTTTTGCTGATCGGCACGTCAACGGGTGCGACATTGGCGACTTTGGCCGCGATGCGTGGGCTGCCCATGGACGGGGTGGCGGGCCTTGCCTTTGTATCCCCGAACTTTGGGTTGCGTCCCAAAATCACCAAGCTGCTGGATTGGCCCAAGGTCGATGTCTGGGGGCCTTACGTGGCGGGCAAGGAACGCGGGTTTCAGCCGCAGAACGCGGACCATGCCGCATTCTGGACGACGCAATACCCGTTCAAGGCGGTGCTTCCTATGGCCGAAGCGGTGCGTGGTGTCTGGGCGGGGGATTTGGGCGCAGTGATGCTGCCTGCGCTGATGGTGTATTCGCCGGACGACAGGATCGTGTCGCCTGCCAAGACCGAAAAGCTGGCTGAAAAATGGGGCGGCGTGGTTGAGTTGTGCCCCATTGCGCAACAGGACGGGATGGAGCCGGACGCCCATGTGATTGCGGGCGATATCCTGTCGCCGGGGATCACCGGCATGGCGGCGGAAAAGATCGTCGCTTGGGTGCGTGCGTTGCCGGAATAAAACGGCGATCTTGGTTAAGCGTGAATTAAGGTTTTGCAGACAAACTGACGTGGTTTTCAGGGGAACTTGCCCCACCGCGACAGGAGGTCGATGTGAAAGATCTGGTCACAGAACAAAGCGGCGACGTTCAGATGCGCGCGCTGATCGACGGTTTGTGGCGGTCGGCCAACTTTGGGGCTGTCTTCGAAAAGGCTGTGCATCGCGATGTCGTGCTGCACGGGGGCGAGGCGGAATACAAAGGACGGCTGGCGGTTGCGACCTCGGCGCTGGGGCCGATGGTGGCTTGTCCGGACCGCCATGTGATTTGCGAAGACATGGTTTCCCACAAATTGGCAGATGCGCGGGATATCGGCGCGGCACGGCTACGGGTGTCGGGGCGACACGCGGGCGGGGGCGTGTGGGGCGCCCCCACAGGGCGGGACATCAGTTATCCCGTGATGGTGGAAACGACCGTCTCGGACGACAGGATCACCGACATCTGGCGCGTCAGGGATACAGGTGCTGTGTTGTCGGCCTTGGATATCGTGCCCGAGAAATGGGCCGATGACATGCTTGGCGCAACATTGCCCGATGATGTGGTGTTTACGGATGCGGCGGTGACCGATCACGGTGCCGAGGCCGGGAACAACAGCGATTGGGCGCATGTCTGGTCGGATTTGCTAGAGCGCGCGATGGAAGGCGGGTTCCAGTTGTTTCATGACCAGTACGACCCGAGTGCCACGTTGCACTATGCTGGTGGGGTGTCCGCGCATGGCCCGAAATCGGCACAGGCGTTCTGGCTGAACTTGCGGTCATGCTTTCCGTCGGCCGAGTTCCGTATCCTACGCAAACTGGGGGGCGAAGCGCCGCTGGCAGCGCCGCGCGCGGCTTTGCGCTGGGAAATTCGCGGGCGGCATGACGGCTGGGGATCGTTCGGGGCGCCTACGGGAAAAGAAGTTGTCATTCTGGGCCTGTCGCAGGCCGAATTCGGACCGGATGGCGTACGGCGGGAATGGTCGATCTTTGATGTCGGATCGGTCTGGATGCAGATCCGGAAGGGTGGCTTTTCCGCTCGTTTGGCTGGGACAGCCGATGCCCGAAAAACCTAAGGGCGGATTGCGGCGAAATGCCGATAGACAGGGGCGGCGAACTGCGATTTGAACGCGGGTAGATTTTAAGCCCTTTGTTCAGGTGAATTCATTGACCAGAGTTTTCTTTTGCCATGGTGTCCCCGGTGGCGACGCCGAACGGCAGTTGTTGGCCCGCGCCAACCCCGATGTCGAGATCATCGATCTTAATATTTTTGAGCAACCGCCCGAGGATGTCGCGCGGGCTTTGACAGACGCAGTTCCTGCGCACGAAACGGCGCAAGGCGATATTCATCTGGTGGGGTTTTCTATTGGCGCGATGGCTGCGCTTCAAATCGCAGCGCGCTGTCCTGACAAGGTTACAAAGGTGACACTCGTCTCTCCGGCGGCACCGCTGCAGTTGGGGGATTTCCTGCCTGATATGGCTGGCAAGGTTGTTTTTGAAATGGCCGCCCATAAACCAAAAGTGCTGGCGCTTTTGACAGGTGTTCAAGCCGCGATCGTGCGTGCGGCACCTGCGCTGCTGATCAAGGCGTTGTTTGCCAAAAGCACGGCGGCAGAACTGGACCTGTTGAAAGACACGAATTTCCAGAGCGCGATGAAGAGGGTGCTAAAACGGTCTTTCGGAGAATACAGGTCGGCCTATCTCGCGTATCTGAAGGCCTATGTTCTGGATTGGCGATCCGCGCTGTCCCAAGTCCGCTGTCCGGTTGAGATATGGCACGGCACGGCGGACACATGGTCACCGATCGCGATGGCCTATGCCTTGTGTGAAAATATCTCGACTGAATGCACCGTGCGTGAGGTCCCCGATAGCGGACATTATTCAACGCTGTTGCAGGTGCGGCTATAAGCGGGCGGTCTGCGTGGCCCTTCATTTCCGCTAGCTTCGCAAGCAAAATAACGCTAAACTTAGCGTCAGACCCGGACAAACGGGCGATATGAGGCAGTCGAAGGCGGTTTTCCATGACGGAAATGGTTTACGGCACGGTTCCCGTGCGCGACGTAGAACCGATTCTGCCCAAGTGGTGGCGGACGGTAGATACGTGGACGTTGACATGTATCCTGATCCTGTTCGGGATCGGCATGTTGTTGGGGCTTGCGGCCTCTCCGCCCTTGGCAGAACGCAACGGGTTTGACCCGTTCCACTATGTTCAAAGACAGGCGATCTTTGGCGGTGCGGCGCTGGTGGCGTTGTTCCTGACCTCAATGATGTCGCCCACATTGGTGCGGCGCTTGGCTGTAATCGGCTTTGCAGGCGCGTTCGTAGCGCTGATGTTCCTGCCCGTTCTGGGTACGGATTTCGGCAAAGGCGCGGTGCGCTGGTACTCGCTGGGCTTTGCCTCGGTCCAGCCGTCGGAATTCCTGAAACCCACCTTTGTGATCGTCGCAGCATGGATGATGGCCGCGAGCCAAGAGATTGGCGGCCCTCCGGGCAAGCTGTGGTCGTTCATGCTGACCATGCTCATCGTCGGCTTTCTGGTGATGCAGCCAGACTTTGGCCAAGCCTGTCTGGTGCTGTTCGGCTGGGGTGTGATGTATTTCGTGGCCGGTGCGCCGATGATCCTGCTGATTGCGATGGCGGGTCTGGTGGTGATCGGCGGAACGGTTGCCTATCAGAACTCGGAACACTTCGCGCGCCGGATTGACGGGTTTCTGAACCCCGATATCGATCCGACGACGCAGCTGGGCTATGCCACCAACGCCATTCAAGAAGGCGGATTTTTCGGCGTGGGCGTGGGTGAAGGCCAGGTGAAATGGTCGCTGCCTGACGCACATACAGACTTTATTATCGCAGTCGCGGCTGAGGAATACGGCCTTGTGCTGGTGCTGGTGATCATCGCGCTTTACGCGACGATTGTGGTGCGTAGCTTGATCCGCCTGATGCGGGAACGTGATCCGTTCATTCGTCTGGCGGGCACAGGTCTGGCCTGCATGTTCGGCGTTCAGGCCATGATCAACATGGGTGTCGCGGTGCGGTTGCTGCCCGCGAAAGGCATGACTTTGCCGTTTGTCAGCTATGGCGGGTCGTCGCTTATTGCAGGTGGGATCGCAGTGGGTATGTTGCTGGCGTTCACGCGGACCCGTCCGCAAGGCGAAATCGGAGATATCCTGCGCGGCAGGATGCGTTAAGACAGGCTGCTCTGCGCCTGTTTGGCGCTGGGCAGAGGGCAAGCGATGGCACAGCCGGACCGCAAAAAACTACTGGTGATTGCCGCTGGCGGCACGGGCGGGCACATGTTTCCCGCGCAGGCTTTGGCCGAGATCATGCTGCGCCGTGGTTGGCGGGTGAAGCTGTCGACCGACGCGCGCGGCGCGCGCTACACGGGGGGCTTCCCCCATTCCGTCGAAATCGAACAGGTCAATAGCGCGACTTTCGCGCGGGGCGGTTTGTTGGCCAAGGCGCTGGTGCCGTTCCGTGTGGCGTCCGGTGTTGTGTCGATGGCGGTGCGGATGCTGCGCGATAAGCCGGATGTTGTTGCGGGTTTTGGCGGCTATCCCTCTATTCCGGCGTTGGGTGCGGCGACGTTGCTGCGCCTGCCGCGGATGATCCACGAACAAAACGGTGTGCTTGGTCGTGTGAATAAACTGTTTGCAAAGCGCGTTGATGCGGTGGCTTGCGGCACTTGGCCCACGACTTTGCCCGAGGGCGTCGAGGGGGTGCATGTGGGCAACCCCGTGCGTGGTGCGGTGCTGGAACGTCATGGCGCGGGTTATATCGTGCCGGGGGAATACCCGATGTCGATCCTTGTGATCGGCGGATCGCAGGGTGCGCGTATTCTGTCGGACGTGGTGCCGCCTGCGATTGCGGCCTTGCCGATGGCGGCGTTGAAGCATCTACGTATCGCCCATCAGGCGCGGGACGAAGATGGGGAACGTGTCGCGACATTTTATGCTGAAAACGGCATTGATGCCGATGTGCAGCCCTTCTTTCACGACATTCCGACCCGTATGAGCGAGGCGCAACTGGTTGTGTCACGGTCTGGTGCGTCGAGTGTTGCTGATATCTCTGTAATCGGCCGCCCGTCGATCCTGATCCCCTTTGCCGCGGCAACGGGAGATCACCAGACCGCCAATGCCAAGGGGCTGGTGGATGCGGGTGCGGCGATCAAGATCCCTGAATCCAAACTGACCGTCGAGGCCATGACCGAGGCGCTGCTGGCTGTGCTGGACCATCCCGATGGGGCCATGCAGATGTCGCTGGCGGCCCTCTCGCAGGCCAAACCTGACGCCGCTGAAACGCTGGCGAATATGGTCGAAGAGCTTTCTGAAAAGGACAAATCGTAATGAGTGCAGCAGCCACCAAGCTTCCCGGTGACGTAGGTCCGATCCATTTTGTGGGGATCGGCGGGATCGGGATGTCGGGTATTGCCGAGGTTTTGTTGAACCTTGGCTACACCGTTCAGGGATCGGACCTGAAACGGTCCAAGATCACCGACCGTCTTGAGGGGCTGGGAGCGACTGTTTTTGAAGGCCAGCGCGCGGAAAATCTGGAAAATGCGGCTGTTGTCGTTATTTCGTCCGCCATCAAACCGGGCAACCCCGAGCTGGACACAGCGCGGATGAAGGGCCTGCCGGTGGTGCGCCGCGCGGAAATGCTGGCCGAGCTGATGCGGATGAAATCCAACATCGCGATTGCGGGCACGCATGGTAAAACCACCACGACGACGATGGTGGCGACGCTGCTGGATGCTGGGAAATATGACCCGACCGTTGTGAACGGCGGGATCATTCATGCCTATGGCTCGAACGCGCGTATGGGGCAGGGCGAATGGATGGTGGTCGAGGCGGACGAGTCCGACGGCACGTTCAACCGTCTGCCCGCGACCATCGCGATTGTCACCAATATCGACCCTGAGCACATGGAGCATTGGGGCGATTTCGACAATCTGCGTCAGGGCTTCTTGGATTTTGTGTCGAACATTCCGTTCTACGGTTTGGCGGTGTGCTGCACCGACCATGCCGAGGTTCAGACGCTGGTGGGCAAGATCACCGACCGTCGTGTTCTGACCTACGGGTTCAACGCGCAAGCCGACGTGCGCGCCGTGAATCTGCGTTATGAAAAGGGTGTCGCGCATTTCGACATTCTTTTGCAGAACGAAGATGCCAAGATCGAAGGCTGCACATTGCCGATGCCGGGCGATCACAACGTGTCCAACGCGCTGAGCGCGGTTGCCGTTGCCCGTCATCTGGGGATGAAGCGCGATGAAATCCGCGATGCGCTGGCGGCCTTTGGCGGTGTGAACCGCCGCTTTACCCGTGTGGGCGAGGTGGATGGTGTGACCATCATCGACGACTATGGCCACCACCCCGTGGAAATCGCTGCTGTATTGAAAGCTGCACGTCAGGCCTGTGATGGCCGTGTCGTGGCGGTCCATCAGCCGCACCGCTATTCGCGTCTGTCGTCGCTGTTTGATGATTTCTGTTCCTGCTTCAACGACGCTGACGTTGTGGCCATCGCCGAGGTTTATGCCGCTGGCGAAGATCCGATCCCCGGTGCAAGCCGCGATGATCTGGTGGCGGGGTTGATCCGTCATGGCCACCGCCATGCACGCGCGCTGCAAAGCGAAGATGATCTAGAGCGCCTTGTGCGTGAACAAACGCAACCTGGGGATATGGTTGTTTGCCTTGGTGCCGGTACGATCAGTGCCTGGGCTAATAATTTGCCTGCCCGTCTTAGTGGAAAAAGCTAAGTCGAGATAATCCTTTTGGCGCAAAGACATGTTGCTGGACCTGCGCTTTAATACGGCTGTGACCTGAGGGGGTGCACACCTGAGCCGATGACTTTCGGTTCGCACTTTGGGTAACGCGTAGGAGGTACGCTATGAGCCTGTCTTTGGTACTTGTGCTTGTGTGGGCACTGGCGGCGAATGTTTTGGCGATGATCCCGTCAAAGGACAATCACTGGACGCGGGCCTATATCCTGATCGGGATCGGTATTCCGTTGTTGGGCTATGTCACCTATGAAAACGGACCTTGGATCGGCCTGCTGGTTCTGGCGGCTGGTATGAGCGTTCTGCGTTGGCCTGTGCGTTATCTGTTGCGCTGGGTGCGTCGGCAGATCGGGCAGGAAAAGGCATAAATCTGCCTTTTGTCGCCGGGCGTATGTGCAGAAATCTTGCGTCCCTTCGCGGTGCGCATTAGCAGAGCAGGCATGACACAGAAGCTTCCGACACCTCGTGGCCGCCTGACGGCGGACCGTTCCCTGAATGATCTGACATGGTTGCGTGTCGGCGGCCCTGCGGATTGGTTTTTCCAGCCTGCGGATGTCGAGGATTTGCAGGAATTCCTGCGCGATCTTCCCTCCGAGATTGATGTGTTCCCTATGGGGGTCGGATCAAACCTGATTGTGCGCGATGGCGGTTTGCGGGCTGTGGTGATCCGCTTGGGTCGCGGGTTCAACGGGATCGAGGTTGATGGCACGCGGGTGCGTGTGGGCGCTGCGGCGCTGGATGCCCATGTGGCCAAGAAAGCGGCAGAGGCGGGCGTTGACTTGACCTTCCTGCGCACCATTCCCGGCAGTATCGGTGGCGCGGTCACAATGAACGCAGGGTGCTATGGCTCTTACGTGGCTGACGTGTTTGTCGAGGCGCGTGGCGTGACCCGTAAGGGCGAGTTGGTGACACTGACTGCTGGTGATCTGAAGTTCCGCTACCGCCAGAGCGATCTGCCCGAAGGTATGGTGCTGATCGATGCGGTGCTGGAAGGCGAGGCGGGCGATCCTGACGAGCTGCAGGCGCGGATGGAGCATCAGTTGGCCAAACGTGATGCGACGCAGCCCACCAAAGACCGGACGGCAGGATCGACCTTTCGCAATCCCGCAGGGCATTCTTCAACCGGAAAAGCCGACGATGTGCATGATCTGAAGGCCTGGAAGGTCATTGATGATGCAGGCATGCGCGGTGCGACGCTGGGTGGCGCGCAGATGAGCGAGATGCATTCGAACTTCTTAGTGAACACCGGAGAGGCAACTGCTGCTGATCTGGAGGGTTTGGGCGAAGAAGTGCGAAAAAGGGTTTTCCAAAACAGTGGAATAGAGTTACATTGGGAAATCATGCGGGTCGGTGATCCGGAATGACCAACGGGCGCTAGACCCGACACTCAGGTGACCACAGGCAGGTTGCCAAAAATATAAAACAAAAGGGCACGGCAATTTTGGCCGGAACCCTGAACAAGAGGCGATTGGGAATGTCGAGCAGGACATCCCCGAAAGTGGCGGTACTGATGGGCGGACCCTCGGCTGAACGCGAGGTTTCCCTCAGCTCTGGGCGTGAATGCGCCGCTGCTTTGCGGGACGTAGGATTCGAAGTGATTGAGGTCGATGCAGGCCGCGATCTTCCTATGCGCCTTTCCGAAATAGAGCCGGATGTTGTGTTCAACGGTCTGCATGGCCGTTGGGGCGAAGACGGTTGTGTGCAGGGCATTCTGGAATGGATGGGTCTGCCGTACACGCATTCGGGCGTTCTGGCGTCGTCGCTGGCGATGGATAAAGAACGCACCAAGAATGTATATCGCGCCGCTGGCTTGCCGGTTGCGGAAAGCGTTCTGGCCGACAAAGACGCCGTGATGGCCGATCACGTCATGACGCCGCCCTATGTGGTGAAGCCTTATAATGAGGGGTCTTCCGTCGGTGTCTATCTGGTGGATGCCAACGCCAATACGCCCCCCAAGCTTTCCGAAGAGATGCCCCAGACCGTCATGGTCGAAGCCTTCCTGCCGGGACGTGAGTTGACCTGCACTGTCATGGGTGACCGCGCGCTGGGCGTGACGGAAATCCTGACAGATGGCTGGTATGACTACGAGGCGAAATACGCCGCAGGCGGATCGCGCCACGTTTGCCCCGCTGAGTTGCCGGACGAGATTACGGCGGCCTGTCTGGATTACGCCTTGCGGGCGCATCAGGCGTTGGGCTGTCGTGGAGTGACGCGCACCGATTTCCGGTGGGATGAAGACAAAGGTCTGGATGGGTTGTTCCTGTTGGAGACAAACACCCAGCCCGGCATGACCCCCACATCGCTGAGCCCCGAGCACGCCGAGTTGATCGGCATGAGCTTTGGCGAGTTCTGCAAATGGATGGTGGAGGACGCATCATGCAACAGGTGAACCGCGCTGATCCGGCACAATCGCGTCTGAAGTATCGTCTGCACCGGATGATGTTGACGCCGCTGTATCGCTTGATGCTGCGCGTGGGCATTCCGTTTGTTGTGGCGTTTGGCGCAGGCGCGCTGTGGTTCAGTGATGAAGGTCGTCGCGACAGCTTTGTCGGTGCGGTGGCCGATGTTCGTGACGCGGTGCAGCAGCGTCCCGAGTTCATGGTCAAGCTGATGGCGATTGATGGTGCGTCCGAAGGTGTGGCCGATGCGATCCGTCAGGTTCTGCCGCTGGACTTTCCGATTTCGTCCTTTGATCTGGATCTGGATGCGATGCGCACAACGGTCGTGAAACTGGATGCTGTTAAATCTGCGCGCCTGAAAGTGCGGCAGGGCGGTGTGTTGCAGATCGATGTGACCGAACGGGTGCCTGTTGCGCTGTGGCGGACCGACGAGGGGCTGTTCGTTCTGGACCGCGAAGGCGTGGCCATCGGGATGGCAGCATCGCGTGTTGATTTTCCCGACCTTCCCGTGATCGCGGGCGACGCTGCGGATGCGGCGGTGGTCGAGGCGCTTGATGTAATTGCGGCCTTGGGGCCGCTTCAAGCGCGGTTTCGGGGGCTTGTCCGTATGGGTGAGCGCCGGTGGGATGTGGTGTTGGACCGTGGGCAGCGCGTGCAACTTCCATCAAAAGGCAGCGTTGCGGCGCTGGAACGGGCCATCGCAATGGATCAGGCGGTTGATCTGATGGGCCGTGAATTGACGACTGTCGATCTGCGTTTGGCAGAAAGACCAACATTAAGAATGTCCGAATACGCCGTCCAGGAGCTCTGGAAGATTAAGGCGATTGAGGCAGGGGTTAAGAATTAAAAATGATCGAGCTTTATGAAACCCAACGGGCAATGAGAAACATGCGTCGCGCAGCTATGCAGCGCGGCGTGATTGCGATCCTTGATGTGGGGTCGTCCAAGATTGCCTGTCTTGTCCTTCGGTTTGACGGCAACGACCGCGCGCTGGACAGCGACGGGATCGGATCGCTTGCGGGGCAGTCCGGTTTCCGCGTGATTGGTGCGGCAACCACACGGTCGCGTGGTGTGAAGTTTGGCGAAGTGGATTCCATGGGGGAAACCGAACGCGCCATCCGCACTGCAGTTCAGGCCGCGCAGAAAATGGCGCAGATCCGTGTGGACCACGTGATCGCCTGTTTCTCGGGCGCAGATCCGCGCAGCTATGGTCTGGCGGGTAAGGTTGAACTTGAGGGCACGACGGTCAGCGAACAGGATATCGCGCGGGTGCTGTCATCTTGCGATGTTCCGGATTTTGGCGAAGGCCGCGAGGTGCTGCACGCGCAGCCGGTGAACTTTGCTTTGGATCACCGTTCTGGTCTGGCTGATCCCCGTGGTCAGATCGGGCAGGAACTGGCGACTGACATGCACATGCTGACAGTGGATGCCTTGGCGATCCAGAACCTTGTCCAGTGTATCAAGCGTTGTGATCTGGAACTGGCGGGGCTGGCGTCGTCGGCTTACGTGTCTGGCATTTCGTCGTTGGTTGAGGACGAACAGGAACTGGGCGCGGCGTGTATCGATCTGGGCGGCGGTGCGACCGGCGTTTCGATCTTTATGAAAAAGCACATGATCTATGCCGATACCGTGCGCATGGGCGGCGATCACGTGACCAGCGATATTTCGATGGGCCTTCAGGTGCCCATGGCGACCGCTGAGCGTATCAAGACGTTCTACGGCGGTGTTGTGGCCACAGGCATGGACGACCGCGAGATGATCGAGATCGGCGGCGACACAGGTGACTGGCATCACGACCGCCGCACTGTCAGCCGTGCGGAACTGATCGGCATCATGCGTCCGCGGGTCGAGGAAATTCTGGAAGAGGTTCGTGTGCGTCTGGACGCGGCGGGCTTTGAGTATCTGCCGTCGCAGCAGATTGTCCTAACCGGTGGCGCGAGCCAGATTCCGGGGCTGGACGGTATCGCGTCCAAGATTTTGGGTCAGCAGGTGCGTCTGGGTCGTCCGTTGCGTGTGCACGGGCTTCCTCAGGCGGCAACAGGGCCGGGGTTTGCCAGCGCGGTGGGCCTGTGTCTGTTCGCAGCTCACCCGCAGGACGAGTGGTGGGACTTTGAAATTCCCGTGGATCGACTGCCTGCAAGGTCGTTCCAGCGTGCAGTGAAGTGGTTCCGCGACAACTGGTAACCGCTATATCTGCCGAAATCGGCGAAATCCCGCATAACTAGCCAAAAGAATCTCCATATTTTGTGGAATTAACGCGTTTTTCGCGTGACGTTCCCTATGGGGATCGGTATTATTTTGTTAATTCGGCGGAAAAAGGTCGTTTGGCGGCTTAAAAAACAACAGGCGGATATAGCAATGACTTTGAACCTTTCGGTGCCAGGGCACGACGAACTTAAGCCGCGTATTACGGTGTTTGGTGTTGGTGGCGCGGGCGGCAATGCCGTCAACAATATGATCGACAAGCAACTGCACGGCGTGGACTTTGTAGTTGCAAACACGGATGCGCAGGCACTGCAGCAATCGAAATCCGAAGCACGCGTTCAGCTGGGCGTTAAAGTGACCGAGGGTCTGGGTGCGGGAGCCCGGGCTGCTGTGGGCGCTGCCGCTGCTGAAGAAAGCATCGAACAAATCGTAGACCATCTGGCAGGCGCGCATATGTGCTTTATCACTGCCGGTATGGGCGGCGGCACCGGTACAGGCGCGGCCCCGATCATCGCGCAGGCGGCGCGTGAACTGGGCGTTCTGACCGTTGGTGTTGTCACCAAGCCGTTCCAGTTCGAAGGCGGCAAGCGTATGCGTCAGGCCGAAGAGGGCGTTGAAGCCCTTCAGAAGGTTGTCGACACGCTGATCATCATTCCGAACCAGAACCTGTTCCGTTTGGCCAACGAGAAGACCACGTTCACCGAAGCGTTCTCGATGGCGGATGACGTTCTGTACCAAGGTGTTAAAGGCGTAACCGACCTGATGGTTCGCCCGGGCCTGATCAACCTCGACTTTGCTGACGTTCGCGCCGTGATGGACGAAATGGGTAAGGCGATGATGGGCACAGGCGAAGCGGCTGGCGAAGATCGTGCGATCCAGGCGGCCGAGAAGGCCATCGCGAACCCGCTGCTGGACGAAATCAGCCTGCGTGGTGCGAAGGGCGTTCTGATCAACATCACCGGTGGTCATGACCTGACGCTGTTCGAACTGGACGAAGCGGCCAACCGCATTCGCGAAGAAGTCGACGCAGACGCAAACATCATCGTTGGTTCGACGCTGGACGACTCGATGGAAGGCAACATGCGCGTCAGCGTTGTTGCGACAGGTATCGACGCAGCAGAAGACGTTATGGAAACTCCGGTGCCCCGTCGCAGCCTTGCGCAGCCGCTGAAAACACATGTTGAAGCAGAAGCGCCTGTTGAAGAAGCAGCAGCGGCAACCGTTGCAGCTACTCAGGCAGTTTCCCAAGCGTATGAAGACGAAGAGCCGTCGCTGTTCGAAGGCATGAGCGCCGAGCAGGTTGCTGCAGAAGACGAGATGGAAGACGTGGCCGAGCATGACGATGGTCTGCCGCCGCCCGCCTACCAGCCCCGTGTTCAGGAATTCCAGCCGCGCGCTGATTTCGATGCAGAGCCGGAAGGTTTCGTTGCGCCGCGCGCAGCAGCACCTGGCACGCCGTCGCCCGAAGCGTTGGCTCGTCTGCAGGCAGCCGCGTCGCGTGCCCGCGCCGATGCTCCGGCGGCACGTCCGGCACCCGCTCCGGCACCGCGTCCGGCAGCAGAAGCCGAGAAGCCGCGCTTTGGCATCAACTCGCTGATCAACCGCATGACAGGCAGCGCGCATGAGGGTCAGGCGGCACGCCGTCAGCAGCCTCCGGTACAGGCGCGCCCCGAGCCTATGGTTGATCACGAACCCGACGCTGAGCAGGACAAGATCGAAATTCCGGCATTCCTGCGCCGTCAGGCAAACTAAAAACCGCTCACATTTCAGATGTGAGAGCAGAAAACGCCCCTGTCGTCAGGGGCGTTTTTCATTTGAAAACATGTGGTTGCAGGCCGTTGTTTCAAAGTGAGCGGGCATTTGCGCAAAATATGACAGACATGTTTCAGAACGTTGCAATACTTGATTTGAGGCTTTGGTCCCCCGTGCGTAACTAATTCCCGACGCCAGATGTGTGCGGAATCGTACGTCTTGCGTAGGTCGATTAGAGGTGACTTTTGCAACATACCGTTCGTGGTCCAATCGTATTTGATGGAGTTGGTTTGCATTCTGGCAAGCCGGCGCGTTTGACGATTCGTCCGGCTGCGGCCGAGCATGGCATCTGGTTCAAACGCACCGACATCCGTTTTGGTGATGCTCTTATCCCTGCGCTTTGGGACGCGGTCGAACGGTCTCCGCTTTGCACGCGACTGGTGAATGGCGCTGGTGCGTCGGTTTCGACCGTCGAGCATGTCATGGCCGCTTTGGCGGGTTGCGGTGTGCACAACGCCCTGATCGAAATTGACGGCCCTGAGGTTCCGATCCTTGATGGAAGTGCGGTTCCTTTTGTCACCGCCATTCTGGACAAAGGTCTGCGCGGTCAGGCAGCGCCTCTGCGCGTTCTGGAAATCATCGAGACTGTTCAGGTGCACACGGCGTCCGGTTGGGCGCGTCTGTCGCCTGCTGACACACCGCGCATGACGTTCCGTATCGAATTTGCGGATGAAGCCATCGGCACACAGGAAAAGTCGCTGGATATGTCCAACGGCACCTTTGTGCGTGAACTGTGTGACAGCCGTACATTCTGCCGCAACAGCGATGTTGAAGCGATGCGCGAGCAAGGGCTGGCCCTTGGCGGTACGCTGGAAAACGCGGTTGTGGTTGATGGTGACAAGGTTCTGTCGCCGGGTGGTTTGCGCCACGCCGACGAGGCCGTGCGCCACAAAATGCTGGACGCTTTGGGTGACCTGATGCTGGCTGGTGCGCCGATCCTTGGTCATTATGAGGGTCATAAGGCAGGCCACGCGATCACAAATATGTTGCTGCACGCGCTTTTCAGCACGCCAAGCGCATTCCGAATGATTGAGTGCACCGGCGATATTCGTGCAAAAATGCCCGGTGTTGGCGTTCTGCCCGAGGAAATTCCCGAGGTCGCCTGACACAGGTCACGCTTGTGATCGCCAAAATTGTTCAAAGCCGTTTTGCACCGGAATTTTCTGTGCTAGGACCATGAACGAACGGGGCGCTTGTCGCCTTGAAGGAACAGCCGAGGGTGGTCGAGCATGGTGGGCGGTACAACACGGAGAACGGGGATCGCAGCGGTTCTTGTGACGTGTTTTCTGGCAAGCTGTGGGGATGGTGGGCCCGATGGGCGCAGTGCTCCGAACGGCCAGCCGATGGAAAGTTTCACGGCAGAGCAAATCTTTGAACGCGGTGAGTTCGAACTGAACCGCAGCAAAGAAGATGATGCGGCGTTCTTCTTCTCTGAGGTTGAGCGGCTTTATCCTTATTCCGATCTGGCCAAGCGTGCGTTGATCATGCAGGCCTACGCCTATCATAAGGATAAGGATTACGAGAACAGCCGCGCAGCAGCGCAGCGCTATATCGATTTCTATCCTCTGGAAGATGACGCAGCCTACGCGCAGTATCTGTTGGCACTGTCTTATTACGACCAGATCGAAGAGGTCGGTCGCGATCAGGGTCTGACATTCCAAGCGCTTCAATCGCTGCGTGCCGTGATCGAACGCTATCCCGACAGCGAATACGCGCGGTCGTCGATCCTGAAATTCGATCTGGCGTTTGACCACCTTGCAGGCAAGGAAATGGAAATCGGGCGCTATTATCTGAAGCGCGAACACTATGCGGCGGCGATCAACCGGTTCCGTGTTGTGGTTGAGGATTTCCAGACAACTACGCATACCGCCGAGGCGCTGCATCGTCTGGTCGAAAGCTATCTGTCGCTGGGTCTGACCGATGAGGCACAGACCGCTGGTGCGATCCTTGGCTACAACTACCAGTCCACCGAATGGTACGAAGACAGCTATAAGCTGCTGACGGGCCGTGGGTTGGAGCTTGAAGCCGCGGGCGATAGTTGGTTGCGCCAGATTTACCGTCAGATGATCAAGGGCCAGTGGCTCTGATTTTCGGGGCGGTTTCGTCCTTCTGCCAGAACGTGTGCTGTCATGCTCAGAGCGCTTGAAATCCGTGACATGTTGATCATCGACCGACTGGACCTTGAGTTTCAGCCGGGTCTGAACGTGCTGACCGGTGAAACGGGCGCGGGTAAATCGATTTTGCTGGATTCCTTGGGCTTTGTTTTGGGCTGGCGCGGGCGTGCCGAACTGGTGCGTCAGGGCGCTGATCAGGGCGAGGTCGTGGCGGTGTTTGATCTGCCGGATGACCATGTTGTGCATGAGGTTCTGGAAGAGGTGGGCATTCCTGCGTCCGATGAACTGATCATGCGTCGCGTGAACACCAAGGACGGGCGCAAGACAGCATGGGTTAATGACCGCCGCTGTTCGGGTGAGGTGCTTCGCCAGTTGTCGGAACGGCTGGTGGAACTGCACGGTCAGCATGATGATCGTGGTTTGCTGAACCCCAAAGGGCATCGCGTGTTGCTGGATACCTATGCCGGTCTTGAAGGCGATCTGGCAGAGCTGCGTGCGGCATGGCGGGCACGTAGCGATGCGCAGAAGGCCTTGGATAAGGCGCAGGCTGATCTCGAGGCGGTGCAGGCAGAGGAAGAGTTTCTGCGCCATGCTGTGGGCGAGTTGGATGCACTGTCGCCTGAAGCGGGTGAAGAGGCGACGCTGGATAGTGATCGCCGCCGGATGCAGGCGGCTGAACGTATCCGCGATGATGTGATGCGGGCAGGTCAGGCGCTTTCGGATGGTGCGGAAAACGCCATGGGCGACGCGCTGCGTTGGTTGGAAGGCGTGACGGACAAGGCCGAAGGTCTGGTCGATGCGCCGATGGCGGCGCTTGAACGGGCGATGGTGGAATTGGGCGATGCAGTCAGCGGTGTTGAAGCCGCGCTGGACCAGTTGACGTTCAATCCGCACGAGCTTGAGCAGACAGAAGAACGCCTGTTCGCAATCCGCGGGTTGGCGCGCAAGCATCAGGTCGCGCCGGATGAATTGGCCGGATTTGCCGACACGCTGCGCGGCAAGCTGGATGCGCTGGATCAGGGGGCTGAGAATATCGGCTCGCTTGAGGCGGCTCTGAAAGCGGCCGAGGCGCGGTATGCGGATCTGGCCACAGCATTGCATGACAAGCGCGTTACGGCGGCCAAAGCGTTGGACAAGGCCGTGTCGGAAGAGCTTGCTCCGTTGAAAATGGAGCGCGCGGTTTTCCAGACCTTGATCGAGGATGCGCCGGACTGGCCCGAGGGCCGCGACGCTGTCAGCTTTACCGTGGCAACCAACCCTGGTGCGCCTGCGGGGCCGTTGGCCAAGATCGCGTCGGGCGGGGAACTGAGCCGTTTCTTGTTGGCTTTGAAGGTGTGCCTGTCGGAACCCGGTGCGGGCATGACCATGATCTTTGACGAAATCGACCGTGGCGTCGGTGGGGCCACCGCGGATGCCGTGGGCCGTCGTCTAAAGGCGCTGGCGGAAGGTCAGCAGGTTCTGGTCGTTACTCACTCGCCGCAGGTGGCTGCACTTGGTGCGCATCACTGGCGCGTTGAAAAGCGTGTTCAGGATGACGTGACCACATCCACGGTCACGCCGTTGGATGACGGCGAACGGGAAGACGAAATCGCACGGATGATTTCCGGCGATACCGTCACAGAAGAAGCGCGCGGCGCTGCACGGGCGTTGCTGAAGGGCTAAAACGCCCCGAACGGCCCCCTACAATTTGCGCATCTCTTAATCACAACGGGATTTCTGCCGTTTTTTACGGCAGCTTACCTTGGACCGCCGAGTGACTTGGCGTAAGGAACTATAGGACTCATCTATTCAGATTTGGCGACACGCGGAATGGCGGACACATCCTTGATCAAGCAGCAGTGGGGGGAATTTTCCCGAAACTGTGGGCGCGGCTGGGATTTGCTTCGTCATGAAGGCCCCGGACAGATCCAGTTCTGGTTTATCGCTTTGGCCATCGGCATCGCGGCTGGCTTTGCGGCTTTGTGTTTCCGTCTCGGGATCGAGTGGTTGCAGACGCTGGTTTACGGCACACCCGATGTGAACACGCTGCACAGTTTTGCCGAAACGTTGCCGTGGTATCTGGTGATGCTGATCCCGATCCTTGGTGGCACTGTTGTTGGTTTGATCTTGCATTTTTTCACCCCTGATGCCCGTGTGCGCAGCGTGTCCGACGTGATCGAAGGCGCGGCGCTGAACGATGGTCGGGTCGAGAAGAAGGCAGGTATCGCGTCGGCGTTGTGTTCATGGATCACGCTGTCGACAGGGGGATCATCCGGTCGTGAAGGGCCGGTCGTTCATATCGCGGCGATGATGTCGAGCTGGGTGTCCAACTTGATCCGTGCGGATGGTATCACGGGGCGTGATCTGCTGGGATGCGCTGTGGCTGCTGCCGTTTCCGCCAGTTTCAACGCACCTATCGCAGGCGCCTTGTTCGCGCTTGAGGTCGTGTTGCGTCACTTTGCTTTGCACGCCTTCGCGCCCATCGTGGTCGCCAGCGCGGCGGGCACGGTGATCAACCGGCTGGCGTTTGGCGACGTGACCGAATTCAGTTTGCCCGGAACGACCACGGTCGAATTCTATCTGGAGCTGCCAGCGTTCCTTATCCTAGGACTGGTGTGTGGGCTGGTGGCGGTTGTGATGATCCGGTCTGTGTTCTGGGCCGATGATCTGGGCAGCGCGTGGCAATCAAAGCTGGGCCTGCCCAACTGGCTGCGTCCTGCGGCAGCGGGCGTGTTGCTGGGGGCGATGGCGATCTGGTTCCCGCATATCATTGGTGTTGGTTATGAGACCACTTCGCGTGCGCTGACCGGATCGCTGTTGCTGCATGAGGTGGTGGTGTTTGCCATGCTGAAGGTTGTGGCGGTGGCTGTGACCGTGGGTGGCCGTATGGGCGGCGGTGTCTTTTCCCCGTCCTTGATGATCGGCGCACTAACCGGTTTGGCCTTTGGCATGATCGCCACAGGCTTTTTCCCGAACCAGTCCGGCTCTGCAACGCTGTACGCGTTGGCTGGGATGGGGGCTGTAGCGGCTGCCGTATTGGGCGCGCCGATTTCCACTACTTTGATTGTGTTCGAACTCACAGGAGACTGGCAGACCGGTCTGGCCGTGATGGTGTCGGTGTCAATGTCCACAGCGATTGCATCGCGGTTGGTGGATCGCAGCTATTTCCTGACGCAGCTTGAGCGTCGCAACGTGCATCTGGCGGCGGGCCCGCAGGCCTATCTTCTGGCGATGTTCAGAATGGCGGGTGTCATGCGCAAACCGACCGAAATCGGCGCCGCCGACGAAGAGGCCTGTCTGCGGATGATTGACCAGAACCTGTTTCTGCAGCCCTCTGCGACCTTGGAAACAGCGCTGCCGATGTTTGAGAAGTCAGGCGTGGCGTTTCTGCCTGTCGCCGACATCGACAATGAAACCGGCCAACCCGTTCTTGTTGGTGCTCTGTTTCATGTCGATGCGTTAAAGGCCTATAACCGCGCGCTGGCGGCTACGGCCGAAGAGGAACACAGCTGATTACAGCTGTTCCACATTGACGCCGTCCTGAACGGTGAACGCCAGATAGTCTTTGATCTCGGCCACGTCTGCCGCCGGATTTTCGTAGGTCCAGACCGCGTTGTCGTAAGTGCGGCTTTTGGACATGATCGAATAGTAGTTTGCCGTACCCTTTTTCGAGCATTCGGTGGTGTGATCTGTGCGATCAAGCAGCGCCATGGCGATGTCATTGCGCGGGAAATAGATCACGAAGGGCAGATCGCCTTCTGTCAGCTCCAGAGCATTGGAAGATTCGCCCAGAACGGCGCCACCTGCACGCACCACCCAAGTGCCATCCGCCGGTCTGATTTTGATATCTGTAGTCATAATAATCTCCCTCTAGTCTGTTGTTGTCCTGCCCGCGTTTTATGACATTGCGGTATCAAATCGGCTGCGTCGCATTCACGAGCCATTGTGCCGCAGTGTCATCAACCAGCGGCAACAGGGTATTCCGGCACGTTTCATGATAGCTGTTCAGCCACGCGCGTTCAGGCGCGGTAAGCATGTCGGCTACGATCAGGCGGCGGTCAATAGGGACGTAAGTCAGTGTCTCGAAATCCAAAAGGTCGCGAATTGTCGCGTCTGGTTCGGGATCGGCTGATTTTACGACGATCAGGTTTTCAATGCGGATACCATAGGCGCCTTCGCGGTAGAAGCCGGGTTCGTTAGACAGGATCATTCCGGGTTCAAACGGGACCGTGCCGGTGCGGGCCAAACGCTGCGGTCCTTCGTGAACGCTCAGAAACGCACCGACGCCGTGGCCGGTGCCGTGGCCATAGTCTAGGCCAGCTTCCCACAGGGGCGCACGGGCGAAGGCATCCAGATCGCGACCGGCCAGACCCTTGGGAAACTTCAGGCGGCTGATCGCGATCATGCCGCGTAGGACACGGGTGAAGGCCTGCTTTTCTGCGTCGCCCACGGTGCCGATGGCGATGGTGCGGGTAATGTCGGTGGTGCCGTCACGATATTGTCCGCCGGAGTCGACCAACAGCATGTGCCCGTCTTCGATCCGCGCATTGGTTTTTTCCGTGACGCGGTAGTGCACGATGGCACCGTTCGGACCGGTGCCCGAGATGGTGTCAAAGCTGATATCTTCCAGACAGTTGGTTGCGCGTCTTTCGCCTTCAAGCTGTTTGACCACGTCAATCTCGCTCAGGCTGCCCGCCGGTTGTTGATCCAGCCATGCCAGAAAACGAACCATGGCCGCGCCATCACGCGCATGTGCTGCGCGGGTCGAGGCGATTTCCGTGGGGTTCTTGCAGGCTTTGGGCAGAAGACAAGGATCGGGTGCTTCCGTAGTTGCGATGTCGGATACGGCCAGAACGCTGGAAATGGCGACGGGGCAGGTGGCGGGATCAATCTGAACGGGGCCTTCTGTTCCGGCCAAGGTCGTGATCAGCGCATCCGGCGCGGCAATTGTAACCTTGGGGCCAAGCGCAGATCCCAAATGGCCAAGCTTCCGTTCGTCGACAAACAGCGTGATGTCGCCCGAGTTTTTAAGGATCGCAAAGGCGTGCGGGACCGGATTGCGGGGGATGTCCGTGCCGCGAATGTTCAAAAGCCACGCGATGGAATCCGGCAGCGTCAGGACACAGGCTTTGGCCGCTTTCAGGGACGCGCCGATGCGTTTTAGTTTTTCGTCATGCGCCTCGCCCGCGAACTCAACAGGCTGGGCTGTGATCTTGCCGATCGGTGCATCGGGCTGATCTTCCCAGATGCGATCAATCAGGTTGTCCGTGGCGCGAAAGTCATGTTCCGGAAGGTCCTTCATCAGCTTGCGCAACTGATCGACAGAAAACAGCCATGGATCATAGGCGACGACACCGCCCGTCAGGTGTTCTGCGATCCAGTCGGACAGGGAAATCTCGGGCCAGTCCACTGGTGTGAAGTCAGACGCGACTTGCGCCTTGACCTGAACCCTGTAGCGGCTATCGACAAAGACGCCCGCACGGTCAGCCAGAATAACGGCAAAGCCCGCAGATCCGGTGAACCCGGTCAGCCACGCCAGCCGGTCGTCGCGGGGGGCGACATATTCGCCTTGATGCGCGTCCGAGCGGGGAACGATGAAAGCGTCAAATCCTTCTTTCGACATGACAGCGCGCAAATCCGCCAAGCGGGCGGGACCCGCGGCGGGATTGGACGTCTCTTCAAAACTCTGGAACATGGTCAGCCCCTAAATAGATATTTCCTTTCCCCAAATACCTCGGGGAGCGCGAGGGGCAGCGCCTCTCGTCCAAGCCTGATGGCCGTTAGGTCATCAGGCGCCGGTCGGATCGGCATAGCCGATCCGAAACCTTTACGATGCTTTACGCATGCCCATGGCACGGGCGCGTTTGCGGGGGTCGCTGTCGAACAGTGACGCAAGCTGCTCGGTCATCGCGCCTGCCAGCTGTTCCACATCGGTGATGGTCACAGCGCGGTCGTAATAGCGGGTCACGTCGTGACCGATCCCGATCGCCAAAAGTTCGACCAGTTTGCGCTTTTCGACCATGGCGATCACATCGCGCAGGTGTTTTTCCAGATAGTTTGCAGGGTTCACCGACAGCGTGGAATCGTCCACCGGCGCCCCGTCCGAAATCACCATCAGGATTTTCCGCGCTTCGTGGCGGCCCGCCAGACGACGGTGTGCCCATTCCAGCGCCTCGCCGTCGATGTTTTCCTTCAGCAGGCCTTCTTTCATCATCAAGCCCAGATTGGGCCGCGTCCGGCGCCATGGGGCGTCGGCGGACTTGTAGATGATGTGGCGCAGGTCGTTCAGACGGCCGGGTTGCTGTTCGCGACCGTCGTTCAGCCATTTTTCGCGGGACTGGCCGCCTTTCCATGCGCGGGTGGTGAAGCCGAGGATTTCGACCTTCACATTGCAGCGTTCCAGCGTGCGGGCCAGAACGTCGGCACAGATCGCGGCGATGGAAATCGGGCGACCGCGCATCGAGCCGGAGTTGTCTAGCAGAAGCGTCACGACGGTGTCGCGGAATTCGGTGTCTTTTTCGACCTTGAAGGACAGCGGCGTTGTGGGGTTGGACACAACGCGGGCCAAACGACCTGCATCCAGAATGCCCTCTTCCAGATCGAATTCCCAAGACCTGTTCTGCTGGGCCTGAAGACGGCGTTGCAGTTTGTTGGCCAGACGCGATACGGCGCCTTTCAGCGGTTCAAGCTGCTGGTCCAGATAGGCGCGCAGGCGTTCGAGTTCGGCGGGGTCGGCCAAGTCTTCGGCACCGATGATTTCGTCAAACTCGGTGTCGTAGGCTTTGTAATCCGGGTCCGCATCGGAAATCGGCTGAGGGGCAGGCGGCTCCAAAGGCGCTTCGCCTTCGGGCATCTCGACCTCTTCGCCCTGTTCCTGATCGGCCAGATCCTCCATCGAGACCTGCGCCTGAGCGCTGTCTTGCTGTTGTTCCTGACTTTGTTCCGGTGTCGCGTCGGCCTCGTCTTCGCCCTGATCGTCCTGACCGGTGGAATCGGGTTCCTGTTCCTGATCCGCGCCTTCTTCGGCCTGATCCTGAGCTTCGTCGTCCAGTTCGTCGGGGTCTTCGCCCAGCTGGTCGCCATAACCCAGATCGGAAATGATCTTGCGGGTCATTTTGGCGAACTCGCCCTGATCAGACAGACTTTCCTGCAGCTCTTCCAGCGTCACGCCCGCTTTGGATTCGATCTGGTTGCGCCACAGGTCCATGACGTTTTGCGCGGCATCGGGCAGGTCGCGACCGGTGGCGAGATGGCGGACAAGGTAGCCTGCGGCGACGGAGAGCGGAACGTCGGTGGCATCCTTGACCTGATCATAGCCCTTGCGCAGGGCGTCATGGCTGATCTTGGCGTCGATGTTGCCAGCGGTGCCGGGCATGTCGCGTGCACCCATCGCTTCGCAGCGGGCGGTTTCAAGGGATTCGTAAATCTCGCGCGCGAGATCGCCTGCGGGGGCGTAGCGCGCGTGTGTCTGCGCATTGTGATAGCGACGGTGCATTGCCAAAGCGTCGGCTGTGCCACGGGCCAGCATGACCTCTTCTCGGGACATGCGGCGTGACACTTGGGGCAGGCGCATGGCTTCGCCGGACAGGCCAGAGGGATCGACCGTATAGCTGACGGACAGCTCGGGATCGTTGGCCATGACCTTGGTTGCTTCGGCAAGCGCCTTTTTGAACGGGTCGGCGGGGTTATCAGAACGCGTGGACATGGGGCATGTTGTCCACCCTGTCACAGCGATTGGCAAGAGGCAAAGACGCCGCGCTTGGGCCGTGGGTGGGCTTTAGCCGAGCAAAAGTGAGGAACAGCTTTGTGAAAGCATAAACGCGCGGCTTTTGGCCTGTGTGCGGCGCGCATCGTCAAGGTGGAATGTTGCGATGGATAACAGGCGGGATTGATCCTGTTTTGCGCGGATGCGCCAATCCAGTACTGTGCGCCCGGGAACGTCGTGGGGGATTGCGGCCAGCAAATCGACAAAGCTTTCGCGAAGCACCTGTGCTTCTTCGTCATTTCCGCCCATGAGCCAGCTGTGTTCGACCTTGGCGGACAGACGCCCAGCGCATTCTGCAAAGGCCCGTACCGGATCAAATCCGGCACTGGGTGACGCCGTGCAGGGGCCTCCTGCTATCACGGCGAGAACGAGAAAAGTTTTCAAACCGCATTTCATTTAGACATGGTTGCAGATTTTTCGCCTAAAAGAAGAGCAAAATGAAAACTTAATACGAATGTGACCTGTAATATACTTTTGGGATCAGTCCGCCTGCGCCAATTCCCCGCTTTGCTTTTTGCCTGTGCGGCGATAGTCAGCGGTGCATGAGAACGTTATTCCTTGGTGATGTGATGGGCCGCGCCGGACGGCAGGCCATTCAGGAACATCTGCCGCGCCTGCGGACAGAGTGGAAATTGGATTTCGTCGTTGTGAACGGCGAAAATGCCTCGAACGGTGCGGGCCTGACGAAGGCGCATGCGCAAGGCATTCTGGCTGCCGGTGCGGATTGCGTGACTTTGGGCGATCATGCGTTCGACCAAAAGGAAATGCTGCAGGCCATCGAAGACGACAGCCGCATCATTCGCCCGCTGAACTATGCGAAAAGTGCGCCGGGGATCGGGCATCGGCTGTTTTCCGATGCGCGGGGTCGCAAAATTCTGGTGCTTCAGGTGCTGGGGCAGGTGTTTATGAAACGCCCCTTTGATGATCCGTTTTCTGCCGTGGATCAGGTTTTGCGTGCACATCCCTTGGGTGGGCAGGCGCAGATGATCCTTGTGGATGTGCACTGCGAAGCGACGTCCGAAAAGATGGCGATGGGTCATTTCTGTGATGGGCGCGCCAGTCTGGTGGTTGGTACACATACCCATGTGCCGACAGGTGACGCGCAGATCCTGTCCAAGGGAACGGGTTTCCTGACGGATGCGGGCATGTGTGGCGATTACGATTCCGTCATCGGGATGGATAAGGCGGAACCGCTGCGCCGCTTTATCACGGGCATGTCCAAGACACGGTTCCAGCCCGCCTTGGGCGAGGCCACCCTGTCAGGCGTATTCGTGGAAACAGACGACCGAACCGGTAAGGCCGTGAACATCGCGATGGTGCGTCAGGGTGGACGGCTGCAACAATCCGGCCCTGTCATGAATTGACGCGCATTTGTCGTATTGTGTGGTCTGGTGCTAGTCGTCAGAATGGAGCGATCGATAAGGCAGGAATGCACTCCGAATGGAACTACTGAACATCAGTCCGGATCTTGGGGCATATCTGGCGCTTGGCGTCATGTTGGTGATGTTCGCGTTGTTCGTCAGCGAAGCTTATCCGACCGAAGTGGTCGCGATCGGCGGTGTTGCGGTTCTGTTGGCCTTGGGGCTGTTGCCCTATGAAGACGCACTTTCGGTATTGTCGAACCCTGCGCCGTGGACCATCGCGGCGATGTTTCTGGTCATGGGGGCCTTGGTGCGCACAGGCGCGCTAGAGGCGTTTACGAATTACGCGCAAAAAGGCGCGGCAACCCACCCCAAGACCACAATGGCCGGTATCATGTTGCTGGTGCTGGTGGCGTCGGCCTTTATGAACAACACGCCTGTCGTTGTCGTTATGCTGCCGATCTTTGTGCAGCTGGCCAAGATTTTGGGTTTGGCGCCGTCCAAGTTGCTGATCCCGCTGAGCTATGCGGCCATTCTGGGCGGTACTTTGACCCTGATCGGGACCTCGACCAACCTGCTGGTGGACGGTGTGGCGCGATCCCGCGGGATCGAGCCATTCGGCATTTTTGAAGTCACGCCTTTGGCCATCGTGCTGGTGATTTGGGGTATGTTCTATCTGCGGGTGGTCGGACCGTGGTTGCTGCCGGATCGAGTTAGTATGGCTGGTATGCTGTCATCAGACCGCAGCCGGATGAAGTTCTTTACCGAAGCGGTCATTCCGCCGGAATCCAACCTGATCGGGCGTGATGTTCTAAGCGTTCAGTTGTTCAAACGTGATGGTGTGCGTCTGATCGACGTGATCCGTGGGGATCAGTCGTTGCGTCGGAATCTTGAAGCCGTGCAGTTGCAGGTTGGTGACCGCGTGGTTCTGCGGACGCAGATGACCGAGCTTCTAAGCCTGCAGAGCAATAAATCCCTGAAACGCGTGGATCAGGTTTCGGCGGTTGAAACGACCACGGTCGAGGTGCTGATCACACCAGGCTGTAAGATGATTGGCCGGTCTTTGGGGGCGCTGCGTTTGCGCCGCCGGTTTGGTGTCTATCCCTTGGCGGTGCATCGTCGGAACCAGAATATCGGGCGTCAGTTGGATGAACTGGTGGTGCGCGTCGGTGACACGCTGCTGTTGGAGGGCGCGCCTGCGGATATCCAACGTCTGGCCGAAGAAATGGCCTTGGTCGATGTGGCGCAGCCCTCTGCGCGTGCGTTCCGCCGTGGCCATGCGCCGATTGCCTTGGGTGCTTTGGCGGGAATCGTCGTTCTGTCAGCTTTGGGTGTCGCGCCCATTCTGGCCTGCGCGGTGATCGCTGTGGCCGTGGTGCTTTTGACCCGATGTGTGGACGCGGACGAGGCGTTCTCTTTTGTTGAAGGCCAGCTACTGGCGCTGATTTTTGCGATGCTGGCCGTGGGTGCGGCGCTGCAAAGCACCGGTGCCGTCGATCTGATCGTGGATGCCGTTGCGCCGTTTTTGGGGCAACTTCACGGGGCCTTTGTCATCTGGGCGATCTTTATCCTGACATCTGTCTTGACCGAAATGGTCAGCAACAATGCCGTCGCTGTCGTTGTCACGCCAATCGCGATTTCGCTGGCTGATGCGTTGGGCGTTGATGCGCGGCCTTTGGTTGTGGCGGTCATGGTCGCTGCGTCCTGCAGCTTTGCGACGCCTATCGGGTACCAGACCAACACTCTGGTTTTCGGCCCGGGTGGCTACCGGTTCTCTGACTTCCTGAAGGTCGGCGTGCCGCTGAACCTGACGGTGGGCATCCTGTCAGCCCTGATCATCCCGATGATCTGGCCGCTCTAATACGTATTTTCTGTCCCAAAATACCTTGGGGTGAATTGGCCAGAGGCCAAGAGGGGCAAAGCCCCTTTTTACTCTCAAGAAAAACGACCAGTTGGTTAAGGGCGGTCCCGTAAGGGGCTGTCAGTGCCTGCGTCGTAATTTCCCAAAATGCTGGAAGGTAAATCCTGTCCAACGATGGCAGGTCCTTGAGATCGGGCGGAGCTCATCAAGGAAAGAACTGAGGCATGGCAATCATCACGCTGGACGACCGGCTTTCTGAACTGGAAACCGAACGCGACGCAATTGGGAAGGTGCTCAAACGCATCAAACGCGAAATTAACAGGCTCGCGGAACAGATCGAGACAGGAGAGGTCACCGACAAAGCCGAGTCGCAGAAAATTCTGGCCGAGGCACGATACTGGCTGAAAGCG